>CANPWE010000005.1 GCA_947581895.1 uncultured Clostridia bacterium
TAGCTAGCCGGTCTCCACTTAAGCCACATTTTCAAAATAATATATGTCAACAGCCATACTTATCTTGGATTTTTTGATGGTCTCCTGCAAAAGCATTACATAACTATTGAATTTGACTACTCTACAGAAGTGGGTTGTTTGAATGGTGTGAAATAGGAATCTTTTATGTGGGACAAATATTTAAAGATGTTGAAAATTTGGGAAATATATAATATAATACATAAGAGTGAAAAATTGATTATATGAGAAAAAATAGGTGAGTATTCTAAATTTTTTTTGTTTAGATGAAAATAAAAAGATATAAGGAAGTGAAAAAATGGATAATAAGATGAATATAAACTGGTATCCAGGACATATGGCTAAAACCAAAAGACAAATAATTGAAGATTTAAAATTAATAGATGTTGTAGTAGAAATATTGGATGCAAGAATTCCTGTGTCTAGTCAAAATCCTGATGTTAAAGAATATATTAAAAATAAAAATAAAGTTATGGTTTTAAATAAATCAGATTTAGCAGATGAAAATGAAACTAAAAAATGGGTTAAATATTTTGAAAGTAAAGGAATTCCAGCAGTTATAACAGATTCTAGCAATGGTAAAGGAATTAATGATGTTATAAAAACTGTTGAAAATATTGCTAAAGAAAATAAAGAAAAATTTGCTCAAAAAGGTAGAGTTGGGAAATCTATAAGAATTATGATTATAGGAATTCCAAATGTTGGAAAATCATCTTTCATAAATAGAATTACTAAAAAAAATACTGCACAAGTTGGAAATAGACCTGGTGTAACAAGACAAAAACAGTGGATTAGAATAAAAGATGGAATTGAATTAATGGATACACCAGGTGTTTTGTGGCCTAAATTTGAGTCTGAAGAAGTGGGATTAAATTTGGCTTTTACAGGAACAATTAAAGATGATATTTTGGAAAAAACTGAAATAGCATTTCAATTAATTAAATTTTTGGTTAATAATTATTTAAAAAATGTTGTTGAAAGATATAAATTAGATGAAATTTTGGTAAATAATATTTTAAATAGTGATGAAGAAGAAAATGATAAAATCATGCAAATTATAGATATAATAGCTAAAAAAAGAGGGGCTATTTTATCTGGAGGAAGACTTGATTATGAAAAAATTTCTATAATCTTATTGGATGAATTTAGAAGTGGAAAAATGGGGAGAATTACAATTGAAAAAGTTTAATAATAAATTTGGAATATTTTTGTCTTATCAAAATAAAAATTGAAGATAATTTTTGATTTTATTTTAATAATTAAAAAATGAAAATTTTAATGAAAATTGTTAAAATTAAGTAAATAAAGTCTTTTGTTTAAAAAAGAAAAGAAGAGGTGTAAAAAGAAAATAATGGAATTAATTGATAGAGAAAAAAATGAAGTTGATGTAAATATGTTATCTCCATTAACATGGGCATATGTGGGTGATGCTATTTATGAATTATACATAAGAACAAATTTGGTAAATAATACTAAATTAAAACCTCATAAATTACATATAGAATCTATAAAATATGTTAAAGCTAAAGCACAAGCTGATATATTAAAAAAAATTGAAGATAGTTTGACTGATGAAGAAAAAAATATAGTAAGAAGAGCTAGAAATGCAGAAAATCATCATTTGCCTAAAAACGCAGATCCTGTTGATTATATGTATTCTACTGCATTTGAGGGATTAATAGGTTATTTATATTTAACTAAAAAAGATGAGCGTCTAAAAGAAATTTTAAAAATGTGTATATAACCATTGACTATTGTGTAAGAAATATGTTATAAATAATAAGTAGCATAAAAAATGTTATGGCCCGTTGGTCAAGCGGTTAAGACGCGGCCCTCTCAAGGCCGAATCATGGGTTCGATTCCCGTACGGGTCACCAAAATTAAATATAATTAGAGTATCAAGGATTCTAATATTAGCTTGATACTCATATTTTTTATATAAAGAGTATGTGTCCACACAAATTCTGTGTTCCAAAATTTTTAGATTAAACTGCAAAATTAATAGATCTAACAACAATATCTTTCATATTCTCAATTAAATCATCTATTTCTTTAGGTGTAACAATCATGTTATATCCTGTAGGATTCAAACTTTCCTTGATTTCTTCATAATTATCTTGTTCTTTTAACTTATTTAAATAATCATTAGATTTAGCTTCATTTTGTAATTTTTCAATAAATAAATTTAAACAATCATTAACCAAAACAGCAGATTCAACAACCATAGGAACTCCAATTGCAATAACAGGAATACCCATAGTATTAATACTTAATTCTTCTCTAGCATTTCCAACACCTCCACCTGGAACTATTCCTGTATCTGAAATTTGCACAGTACTACTAATTCTTTCAATGCTTTTTGATGCTAAACTATCTATAACAATTAACATTTTTGGTTTTACATTATCTACAATCCCTTTAATAATTTCTGAAGTTTCAATCCCAGTAGTTCCAAGTACTCCTGGGGCAATAGCACAAACTGAACGAGTACCTTCTGTCACATATTGGGGTGTGTATTTTATAAAATGTTTTGTTACATCTATTTCAGAAACTACCTTTGGACCTAAAGAATCAGGTGTTACAAATTGATTTCCTAAACCAACTACTAAAATTTCATCTTGACTTTCACAATGTGAATCTATTATTTTTTTTAATTCATCTTTTACAACTTCTGAGGCTTTTTCAATATCATCATCTGTTGCTAATTTTAAATTTTTAATGTCTACTGTTACATATGTTCCAATAGGTTTTCCAAGTGCTTGTTCTCCCTGAGAATCTAATATTTTTACAATATTAGTTTTTATGTTTTGATTTACTGTATTTTCTGATGTTTCAATTCCTGGAATATTATCAAGTTTATTAGCTTTTTTGTATATGTCCTTTCGTTCATCAGCCATATCTGTTCTAAAATTATACATAAAATTACCTCACTTTCTTTGGATAGTATTTGATTTTTTATATAAATTTATTCGTATGTAATTTTAAGTAGTATGGTGTAAATTTTGAAGAAAAATGTCGAAAAATTCTTCTTGAAAAGGTATTGACAATAATAATAAATGTTACTATAATAAAACATAGGTTTGGCAAAAGGAGGTTTGCATATGATAAGTACAATGCATATAAAAAACATAGGGATTATAGAGGATTTAACAGTAGAGTTTAATAATGGTTTTAATGTTTTAACAGGTGAAACTGGTGCAGGTAAAACACTAATTATAGACTCATTAGGTATAATATCAGGAGATAGATTTTCTAAAGATATGATTAGAAAAGGTGAGAATCATTCTTTTGTTGAATTAAATTTATTTTTACCAAACAATGAAAATTCAATTGACTCTAATATTGTAGTTTCAAGAGAAATTTTTGATAATGGTAGAAATACTTGTAAAATAAATGGAAGATTAGTTACAGTAAATGAATTGAAAGAATTTATGAGTAATATAATAGATATACATGGGCAAAATGATAATCAAATTTTGCTAAAAAAACAAGAACATATTAAATATTTAGATAATTTCATAGGGGATGAAATTTTAAACCAAAAGAGTGAATATTTAAAGTTATTTAATAACTATAATCAAATAAAAAAGGAATTAAAAGAAAATTATGGTGATGAAAAAGAAAAACAACGTAAACTTGATTTATTAAAATATCAATTAAATGAAATTAATGAAGCTGATTTAAAAAAAGATGAAGAAAATGAATTAAATGAATTTCATAAAATGATGAAGAACTCTGAAAAAATATGTACTAATTTAGTAGAAATAGAACAAAATCTAAGTAATAATGCAATTGATGCTATAAATAATGCAATTAGATGTTTTGAAAAAATAGAAAATTTAAACAAGAAATATCAAAATAAACTAACAGAATTAAAAAACATATATTATGAAGTACAAGAATTATCAAGAGATGTTTCAAGTATGAATAGTGATTTATTTTTTGATGAAGAAAAAAGAAATGATGTAGAAAAAAGGCTTGATTTAATATATTCATTAAAAAGAAAATATGGTAATAGTATTGATGAAATATTAGAATATAAAAAAAATGTTGAAAATGAAATTTATAATATAGAAAATAGTGAAATACGTAATAATGAATTAAAACAACAATTAAATACATTAGAAGATAAAATGTTAATTCTGTGTATAAATATGAATAAATTGCGTAAAAAGTATAGTTTAATTTTAAGTGAACATATAAATAAAGAGCTTATTGAATTAGAAATGATTAATGCGAAATTTAGTGTATATATAGATTTTAATACTGAAAATCATTTTTCAGAAAATGGTTTAAATCAAGTTGAATTTTTAATTTCAACTAATATAGGTGATGATGCAAAACCACTAGTAAAAATAGCATCAGGTGGAGAAATTTCTAGAATAATGCTTGCAATAAAAACTGTTTTAGCAGATACTGATAAAGTACCAATTTTAATATTTGATGAAATAGATACAGGAATAAGTGGAAAAGCAGCAAAAGCAGTAGGAGAACAGATAAAAACAATATCACAAAAACACCAAGTATTATGTGTTACTCATCAACCAAGTATAGCTGCAAAAGGAGATTATAATTATTATATAAATAAAAAAGTAAAAGATGGAAAAACAATCACTAATATTAAATTATTAAGTGAGAAGGAAGTAATAAATGAAATAGCAAGAATTTCTAGTGGAGAAATTACAGTTAATTCATTAAATCATGCTAAAGAATTAAGAAAAGTAGGGTAAATTGAAATTATCATATAAAATTTCCATTTAAAGTTGATTTAGTAGAAACTTCCACCTTAAAGAAAAGGTTTTTAAAAGTATTTACTTTTAAAGGTTTTTAATATATAATATTGAAAGTTTAGTAATTATGAAGGAGGAACTGTTTATGAGCGAAAATGAAGTAAATAATACACAAGAAGTTGACTTAAATCAATTAATGAAAGTTAGGAGAGAAAAATTATCAGAATTACAAAAACAAGGAAAAGATCCATATCAAATAACAAAATTTAACAGAACTAACACAGCAGGAGAAATAAAGGCAAATTATGATAAATTCGAAGAAAAAGATGTAACAATTGCAGGAAGAATAATTGCAAAAAGAATAATGGGAAAAGCTTCTTTTTGTACTATACAAGATTGTGATGAAAGAATTCAAAGTTATGTTAGTATAAATGATATAGGAGAAGAAAGCTATAAAGCATTTAAAACATATGATATAGGAGATTTTATAGGAATAACAGGTTTTGTATTTAAAACAAAAACTGAAGAAATTTCAGTACATGCTAAAGAAGTAACTTTATTATCAAAATCATTACGTCCATTACCAGAAAAATTCCATGGACTAAAAGATCCAGATTTACGTTATAGACAAAGATATGTTGATTTAATAGTAAATCCAGAAGTTAAAAAAAGTTTTGAAACAAGAAGTAAAATAATAAAAGAAATTAGAAAAATATTAGATGAAAAAGGATTTTTAGAAGTTGAAACACCTATATTAAATACTATTTCTGGTGGAGCAACAGCTAAACCATTTCAAACACATCATAATGCATTAGATATTTCAATGTATTTAAGAATAGCATTAGAATTAAATCTAAAAAGATTAATTGTTGGTGGAATTGATAAAGTATATGAAATGGGGAGAGTTTTTAGAAATGAAGGAATGGATATAAGACATAATCCTGAATTCACAGAATTAGAATTATATGCTGCTTACCAAGATTATAATGATATGATGGATATAACAGAAGAAATTTTTGCTAGATGTGCTAAAGAAGTTATTGGCTCAACTAAAATAACATACCAGGGACAAGAAATTGATTTAACACCATCATGGAAAAGAATAACAATGATAGATTCTATTAAAGAAGTTACAGGAATAGATTTCAATACAATTAATTCTGATGAAGAAGCGGTAGCATTAGCAAAAGAAAGAGGAATCGTAATTCCTGATACAACAAAAGAAACAAGAGGAGATGTTATAAGTTTCTTTTTTGATGAATATGTTGAAAAAACATTAGTACAACCAACTTTCATATATGATTATCCAGTTGAAATTTCACCACTAGCAAAAAGAAAGGCTACTGATCCACGATTAACTGAAAGATTTGAATTATTTATAGGTGGACGTGAATATGGAAATGCTTTTTCAGAATTAAATGATCCAATAGACCAATATGAAAGATTTAAAAAACAAGTTGAAGCAAGAGAAGCAGGAGATGAAGAAGCTGGAATGATGGATGAAGATTATGTTCAAGCTTTAGAATATGGAATGCCTCCAACTGGTGGATTAGGAATAGGAATTGATAGACTTATAATGTTACTTACAGATTCTGTATCTATAAGAGATGTATTATTATTTCCAACAATGAAACCTCTAACAGATTATTAATATTAAGTAAATAGTGTTATGTTAATATGGAAAATGTATATTATATCAATTTGAAAATTTATTATTAAGTACTAATCCATATAAAAAATATATTGTGATGAAAGGAAAATTATGTTTAGTTTTGACAAAAGAATTTTATATATTATTTTAGGAATATTTGTTTTAAGAAATATCGTAAGTAGACTTACGAGTACAGAAAGTATACTAATATTGCTATTAACATTACTAGCTGTACTTATATCTATAACTTTTCATGAATTTGCACATGCATTTTCAGCAGATAAATTAGGGGATGATACCCCACGACAACAGGGAAGACTAACATTAAATCCATTAAAACATATTGATCCAGTTGGATTTATATTATTAATTGTTGCTGGTTTTGGATGGGGAAGACCTGTACAAATAAATCCAGTAAAATTTAAAAGAAATATATCAATGACAAAGGCAGAAGCAATAGTTTCTATTGCAGGACCATTAATGAACTTCTTTTTAGCTATTATTTCAACTATAATATTGGGTGTATTATTAAAATATGATTTTTTAATTAATCTTCCATATAGAATAGCGTGGTTAATAATAATATTTATGATTGAACTAGTATCAATAAACATAGGATTGGGGTTATTTAATTTAATACCACTTCCACCACTTGATGGTTCAAAAATTATAAATCCCTTTTTGCCATATAATGCTAAAGTATGGTTTGAAAGAAATGAAATGATATTATATATGGTTTTTATAGTTATATGGGTTACAGGTATTGCAGGTCTTATAATAACACCTTGTATAAATGGAACAGTAAAAGGTCTATTTGCATTAATAGGGAATATTCTTAATGTTAACTTAAATTTATTTATATAAAAGTTAACTTTATTCTAAATATAATAGAAAGGAGCACAAGATTTATATTATCTTGTGATAAGTAAATGAAAGATATAATAACTCTCGGAATCGAATCAAGTTGTGATGAGACTTCAGTTGCAGTAGTAAGAAATGGCAGAGAAGTACTTTCAAATGTTATAAATTCACAAATAAAAATACATGAACAATATGGAGGGGTTGTACCTGAAATAGCATCAAGAAATCATGTAGAAGCTATTTCTGAAGTTACAAACCAAGCATTAAAGGAAGCTAATATTAAATTTGAAGATATAGACCATATTGCATGTACATATGGTCCTGGTCTAGTAGGAGCCTTATTAGTAGGAGTCTCATATGCAAAAGCTTTAAGTTATACATTAAATATTCCACTAGTAGGAACAAATCATATACAAGGTCATATAGCAGCAAATTACATAACTCATAAAGATTTGGAGCCTCCATTTTTATGTATGATAATTTCAGGAGGTCATACTCATTTAGTATATATAAAAAATTATGAAGAATTCGAAATATTAGGTAAAACAAGAGATGATGCAATTGGAGAAGCTTTTGATAAAGTAGCAAGAGTAATAGGTTTAGGATACCCAGGAGGACCTAAAATTGATAAATTAGCTAAAGAAGGAAATGCAAATATACAATTACCTAAAACTCATTTTGATAATTTAGATTTCAGTTTTAGTGGGATAAAAACTGCAATAATAAATTTACATCATAAAAATCCAGATATAAATAAAGCAGATTTATGTGCTAGTTTTGAAGAAAATGTAACACAAGTTTTATTAGATAATGTATTAAAAGCAAGTAAAAGTTTAAATATAAATAAAGTTGCATTAGCAGGAGGTGTTTCTGCAAATACATATATAAGAGATAGATTTATGGAATTAGAGAAAACACATAATATGAAAATATATTATCCAACCCCTATTCTTTGTACAGATAATGCTGCAATGATAGCATGTGCAGGATATTATAACTATATTAATGGAAAAAAATCTGATTTATATTTGAATGCAATCCCTAATTTAAAATTAGGAGAAGAAATATAAATTAAGTATATTTTATAATAAAAAGTTGCAATTTTATTAAAAAGTAGTTATTGAAGAAAAGGAGGAATAATATGGCAATATATGTTATAGCTGATTTACATTTATCTTTTACTGTAAATAAACCTATGGACATCTTTGGAAATAATTGGGAAAAACATGAAGAAAAAATTAAAAAAGATTGGCTTGAAAACGTTAAAACTGAAGATACAGTTATTCTTCCAGGAGATTTTTCTTGGGCTACATATATAGAAGAAGCAAAAAAAGATTTTGAATATTTAAATGATTTACCAGGAAAAAAAATTTTATTAAAGGGAAATCATGATTATTGGTGGACAACTTTGAAAAAAATGAAAGAATTTGTAAAAGAAAATAATTTTACTAATATAGATTTTTTATATAATAATTCACATTTGGTTGAAGACAAAATTATAGTAGGTTCAAGAGGTTGGTCTTTGCAAGATACTGAAGAAAGTAGAAAAATGATAAATAGAGAAAATGAAAGATTAAAATTATCTCTTAAAGATGGGATAGAAAATTATGGTAATAGTAGAGAAATAATTGTGTTTATGCATTATCCACCAATTTTATCTAAGAATTTGTTGGATAATAATCATTTAGAATTTTTTAAAACAATGAAACAATATAATATAAAAGAATGTTATTATGGGCATTTACATGGAAATTCTCATAATGAGGCAGTAGAAGGTAATGTGGGAGGAATAAATTTTCATTTAATAAGTGCAGATTATTTAAATTTTAAATTAATGAAAATATGTTAAATTATAACAATAAATAGAGAGTTCCTAATAGAAAACTTTTTTACTGAAACTATTGCAAAACTGGAAAAATGTGGTATAATAAAAAAGCTAGTTACTTTTCAAGAAAGTAACATAAAAGAGAGAGTTGAAAGGATGTATGTAGAAAATGAGTATAAAAGTAGAAAAAACAGATAATACAAATGAATTAAAGTTAACATTTACTATTCCAGCAGAAAAATTTGATGAAGGAATGAAAAAAGTATATGCTAAAACAGCAAAATATTTCAACATACCAGGATTTAGAAAAGGAAAAGCACCAATGGCTTTAGTTGAAAGAACATATGGTTCAGAAATATTTTATGAAGATACTTTTAATGAAATAGTTCCTGAAATATTTGATAATGAAGTTAAAGAGAATAATATAGAGGTTGTTAGTAAACCACAAATAGATATAGTAGAAATGGGAAAGGGTAAAGATTTAGTATTTACAGCTATTGTACAAGTTAAACCTGAATTCAAATTAGGAAAATATAAAGGTATATCTATGAAAAAAGTAGAATACAAAGTAACAGATGAAGATATACAAAAAGAATTAGAGCGTATGGCTGATAAAAATTCAAGATTAGTAAGTGTAGAAAATGAACCAGTTGTTGAAAAAGATATAGTTGTTATAGATTTTGAAGGTTTTGTAGATGGAGTAGCATTTGAAGGTGGAAAAGCAGAAAACCATGAGTTAGAAATTGGTAGCAAAACATTTATACCAGGATTTGAAGATCAAATAATAGGAATGAAAATAGATGAAGAAAGAGATATAAATGTAAAATTCCCAGAAGAATATTTTTCAGCAGAACTAGCTGGAAAAGATGCTGTATTTAAAGTAAAATTACATGAAATAAAAAGAAAAGAACTACCTAATTTAGATGATGAATTTGCTAAAGATGTTAGTGAATTTGATACTCTTGAAGAATTAAAAAACAGTATTAAAGAAAAATTAGAAGAAGAAAATACAAATAAAGCAAAATATGAAACAGAAAATAATGCTATAAAAAAAGTATGTGATTCAACAGAAATAGAAATTCCATCTGGAATGATAGACACAGAAATTGATAATATGTTAAAAGATATTGAAACAAGATTATCATATCAAGGTTTCAATATGAAACAATATCTTCAAATGGTAGGAAAAACAGAAGAAGATATGAGAAAAGAATATGAAGAACAAGCCAAAATATCTGTAAAAAATAGATTAGTATTAGAAGCAATAGTAAAAGCTGAAAAATTGGAAGCATCTGAAGAAGAAATTACTGAAAAAATCAATGAAATGGCTGAAAATTATGGAAGAAAAGCTGAAGATTTAAAAAATAATGAACAATTAATCAATTATATAAAAAATAATATGGCAATAGAAAATGCAGTAAAATTTGTAGTTGAAAATGCAAAAATAAAATAAGTAATAAATGTAAAAAGTTAGGGATAAAGATTGTTCCTAACTTTTTGCTAATTTACATAAGCTTAATTATTATGATAATTTACGATAATAAAAAAATGTAAAATTGAAATGAGAAAATTTAAATAATTCAAAATAAGTATTGAAAAAAAGGTCATTATAGTATAAAATGCTATTAATATTTAGATAAATAGTAACTAAAAAAAGTATTATTTATAAAATATATAATAAGAAAAATATTAGTTATATAATTAAATGGTATGTTATATAAAAAAGTAATTTGTGAATAATTATATTAATAATTCATAAGTAGTGTAATATACTATATATTTTAAATAAAATAGGAGGATAAATATGTTAGAAAGAAATAGTTTAGTTCCATATGTAATAGAGCAAACATCAAAAGGGGAAAGATCATATGATATCTTTTCAAGATTATTAAAAGACAGAATAATATTTTTAGGAGAAGATGTTAATGCAACTTCAGCAAGTTTAGTAATAGCACAATTATTATTTTTGGAATCAGAAGATCCAGATAAAGAAATATCATTATATATAAATAGCCCAGGAGGATCTATAACAGATGGTATGGGAATAGTTGATACAATGAATTATATTAAATGTCCTGTTTCAACAATATGTATAGGAATGGCTGCTAGTATGGGAGCTGTACTTTTAGCATCTGGAGAAAAAGGAAAACGTTTTGCTACACCAAATGCAGAAATTTTAATACATCAACCATTAATAGGTGGTGGAGGACTTTCTGGGCAAACTACAGAAATAAAAATCCATGCAGACCATATGGTAAAAACACGTGAAAAATTAAATAAATTATTGAGTGATAGAACAGGTCAACCATTAGAAGTAATTAATAAAGATACAGAAAGAGATAATTATATGACTGCACAAGAAGCTTTGGAATATGGGTTAATAGATGGCATTATGGAAAAAAGAGCATAAATGTTTTAAATAAAAAATATATGTTAAAATTAAAAAACTAACAAAACATATAATGTATTTAATATACTGTAAAATTTAGTAAAAATAAAGTAAAACATAGTAAATCAAAATTAGAATAAAACTAGAAAATATGGTAAAAAATACTAAAGAAATCTAAAACAAAATAAATGAAGAAAGGAGTGTATGATATATATTAATAAAAATATATATTATACAATATAACAATGCCAAGTAAAGAACAAAATAGAACAATTAGATGCTCTTTTTGTGGTAAAACACAAGAAGTTGTAGATAGGATTATTGCAGGACCTGGCGTATATATTTGTAATGAGTGTATTGGTGTATGCAATAATATTATTGAAGATGATTTATATGAAGAACAAGATATGACATATACAGTAGATGAAACAGACAAATTACCAACACCAGCCCAGATAAAAAGTATTTTGGATGAATATGTAATTGGTCAAGAAGATGCAAAAAAAACACTTTCAGTTGCAGTATATAACCATTATAAAAGAATAAATAATAATGAATATATTATAGAAAAAAATAATAATAGTAATAGTGTTGAAATTCAAAAAAGTAATATATTATTATTAGGACCAACTGGATGTGGAAAAACACTATTAGCACAAACATTAGCAAAAGTATTAAAAGTACCTTTTGCTATTGCAGATGCAACTACTTTAACAGAAGCTGGTTATGTAGGTGAAGATGTAGAAAATATCTTATTAAAACTTATTCAAGCAGCAGATTATGATATCTCAAAAGCTGAAAAAGGTATTATTTATATTGATGAAATAGACAAAATAACAAGAAAATCAGAAAATCCATCAATTACAAGAGATGTAAGTGGAGAAGGTGTTCAACAAGCATTACTAAAAATTGTTGAAGGAACAGTTGCTTCAGTTCCACCACAAGGAGGAAGAAAACATCCACATCAAGAATTTTTACAAATAAATACAGAAAATATATTATTTATTTGTGGAGGTGCATTTGAAGGTTTAGAAAAACTAATAAATGACAGAATAGGAAAAAAATCTATTGGTTTTGGGGCAAAAATAGAAAGTAAAAAAGAAATAGATAAAACTAAAGTATTTAGTGAATTATTACCACAAGATTTATTAAAGTTTGGCTTAATTCCTGAATTTGTTGGAAGATTACCTATTGTAGCAACTTTACAAGATTTAGATAGAGATGTGTTAATTCAAATTGTAACAGAACCACGAAATGCATTAGTAAAACAATATAAAAAATTATTTGAATTAGATGATGTGGAATTAGAATTTGAAAAAGAAGCTTTAGAAGCTATAGTAGATAAAGCTATTGAAAGAAAAACAGGTGCTAGAGGATTACGTGCTATATTAGAAGATATTATGAGGGATATAATGTTTGAAATTCCTTCAAATCCAAATATAGAAAAATGCATAATTACAAAGGAAACTGTTTTAAATGGGGAAAAACCAAAAGTAATTATAAATGATAATAAGCATATGAATACGATTGCTAAAAAAATTAGAACCAAAACTAATACAGGAATGGAAACTGCATAATCAGAAAAATTAAAATAGTGTAGAAACTATATAATATAAATAGCTATAGACTATGTTAAACACAATATAAATTTTGCTAAAATATAGTAAAATATAATTATATATGAAATACAAAAATATGTAGAAAAATAAAAATATAGAAACAATATAAATTATTTGCAATTTAAAAAAAGATATGCTAAAATAAGCAAAGGAAAAATATATGAATGGAGAGTGTAAAAATGACAACATTAAAAAATATAGTATTAGCAATTTATATAGTAATTTGTATAGCTGTAATAATAATAGCTACAATACAAACAAAGGATTCAAATGGACCTTCTGAAGCAATGACAGGTAGTTCTACAGGTAATTTTTATGAAAAAAATAAAGGAAGAACAAAGGAAGGAAAATTAAAAAGACTAACAATTATATTAGGAATTGCATTTATAATACTTTCAGTAGCATTAGGAGTATTATATGTAATATAATTAATCAAGTCACCAGAAAAAAGCCTCAAAATTGTAGCTGTTACAGTATTTTGAGGCTTTTTATTTATTGGAAAGGAGAATTTAGTATAATAAATATACTATAATAAATTTAATGGAAGAAAATAAAGAAATAATTTTAAAATTTATGTCTGATGATAAATATGTTCCTATGAAACCAAAGGATATGGCATTTATATTAGGTGTGCCTAAAGATAAATATGCAGAATTTCATCAGGTTTTAAAACAACTTGAAAGTGAATATAAAATACAAATAACTAAAAAGGGAAAATGTTTATTAGTAGATAATAATACATATAAAACTGGAATACTAAAATTAAACCAAAAGAAGTTCGGATTTGTAAAAATTGAAGATTCAGATGATGAAATATATATATCTAGTAATAACATAAATAATGCATTAAATGAAGATTTGGTATTAGTAGAAATAATAGAGCCAAATAGTAATAATGCTAATATGGAAGGAAAAATTATCAAGATATTAAAACACGAAAAAGACCGTATTGTTGGAACTTTCCAAAATAATAGAAATTTTGGATTTGTTGTGCCAGATGATAAAAAATTTGGTACAGATATTTTTATTTCAAAAAAAGATTTTGGAAAAGCTAAAAATAATCAAAAGGTAGTAGTTAAAATAATTAAATATGCACAAAAAGGGAAAAAAGCAGAAGGAAAAATTATTGAAGTTTTAGGTAATAAAGATGAAGCAGGAGTAGATATGCTATCTTTGGTAAAAGAATATAATTTACCATATGAATTTCCAGAACCTGTATTAGAAGAAGCTAAATCATTAGAAATAAATATAACTGATAAAGAATTAAAAAGAAGAATAGATTTACGTAATAAAGAAATATTTACAATTGATGGTGAAGATGCTAAAGATTTAGATGATGCTGTTTGTGTTGAGAAAAATGATGATGGAAACTATATTTTAGGAGTACATATAGCAGATGTTAGCCATTATGTTAAAGAAAATTCTGCATTAGATAATGAGGCTATAATAAGAGGGACAAGTGTTTATATGATGGATAGAGTTATTCCTATGCTTCCAAAAGAATTATCAAATGGAATATGTAGTTTAAATGAAGGAGAAGATAGATTTGCTTTATCTGTTATTATGGAAATTAATGATAAAGGACAGGTTATATCATCTGATATTAAAAAAAGTATAATTAAAGTTACTAAGAGGATGTCTTATACAAATGTATATAAAATTTTAAAGTATATTAATTATGAGGAGAGTATAAAAAATAATGAAAGTATAAAAAATGAGGAAAGTATAAAAAATAATGAAAGTATAAAAAATGAGGAAAGCATAAAAAATAATGAAAGTATAAAAAATGAGGAAAGCATAAAAAATAATGAAAATATTGAAAATGAGGAAAGTATAAAAAATAATAAAAATATTGAAAATGAGGAAATTATTAAAAATAATGAACCTAATGAAAATGAACAATTAACAACTGAGGATATAGATTTAGTTAATAATGAATATAAACAATATTTTTCACATTTTAAGTTAATGGCAGAACTAGCATTAATACTAAAAAATAAGAGAGTAAATGAAGGAAGTTTAGATTTAGATGTACCAGAAAGTAAAATCATATTAGATGAAAATGGAGTTGCAATAGATGTAAAAAAATATGAAATAACTTTTGCAAATGAGATTATAGAACAGTTTATGCTTATTGCAAATGAAACAGTAGCAGAGAAATTTTATTGGTTAGAAGCACCATTTATATATAGAGTTCACCCAGTTCCAGATATGGAAAAAATAAAAGAGTTAAATAAATTTATATGGAATTTAGGTTATAGAATCAAGGCAAATAAAGATAATATACATCCTAAAGCATTTGCAGAAGTGCTAGAACAGGTAAAAGGCAAACCAGAAGAAAGAGTAGTTTCTAATTTAATATTAAGAACTTTAAAAATTGCACAATATGAAAGTGAAAACCAAGGACATTTTGGAATCGCAAGTAAATATTACTGCCATTTCACATCACCAATAAGAAGATACCCTGATTTATTTATACACAGAATAATTTCAAAATACATAGAAAAAAATTATAATTTATCTGAAGAATATCTGGAGAAATATTCAGATGAAGCAAAAAAATATGCAAGAACATCTTCAGAAAGAGAAAAAGTGGCACAAAAAGTTGAAAGAGATAGTATAGAAATGAAAAAAGCTGAATATATGCAGTCAAAATTAGGTGAAGAATTTGATGGAATAATTTCTAATATTACTTCTTTTGGAATATTTGTGGAATTAGAAAATACAGTTGAAGGATTAATTAGATTTGAAGATCTCGGAAATGAATATTTTATATATAATGAAGAACATAAAATGTTGATTGGAGAAAACACTAATATTATGTTTAAAATAGGAGATTCAATTCATATTAAAGTAATTGAGGCAAATAAAGAAACAAGAAGAATATCTTTTGCAAGAATAGAAAATGAAAATAAAGATTAATATTTAGTATTGTTTCATAAATTTTTTAACTAAATAAATTACAAAACATATAATGAATATCTAATACTTTCTACGAAAAATAATTGTAAAGAATTTTAATTAAAATTATTATAAATCACAAAAAATATATTAATATACATTTTCAGGTTTACAGTTTTGCACTTTTACCTAATATATTTTTACAAAACCTCAATATAAGCAAATGAAAATAATATTAATATATTTTTTGGTGATATATAATGATTAGAATAAAAACTATCTAATTATAGTAGAAATAATGTTACATTAGCAAAAATAAAACAAAAAACATTAATAATTGCAACAGTTAAACTACCACTAATATTATTATTAACTTTATATTCATAAACTGCATAAGAAATATTCTTAATCAAAATCCAAATACTTAAAATACAAACTAAAATCTTCACAAAAATCCTCCTAAAACATTGTTTAACACATTCTTATTAAGGTGATTTATTAAATTCATACCCAGAATTTACATACATATTAACTTTTACATCAAAAAAAGCATTTTTATAATTTTCAAGCCAATTTGAATTAATCCATTCATCCCATGTCAAGTATTTAGATAAAGCATATTTACCAAATCCAGAAATATCAGAATGGAACTCTTTAGAAGTTTTATATAAATAGTTTTCTAATTGCACTTTCAAATATTCTTCAGTATAATCATTTATAGTATTTAAATCTACAGAGGAATCATAATTTGTAGCATCATCTAAAGAAAGACCAAATCCCTCTAAGAAAACTTCTATTGAAATATATGGTGTACCATTAATGAACTCTAAATTGATTTTTGCATCTTTCTTTTTATTTATACGTAAATCTAGAGTAGAATTTCTAGTAAAAGGATCTGGTACTGATATAGTACATGTTTTTAGCTTATTTGTAACCAATAAAAAACATATAGTTTCCATACCAGTTAATTCCCCAACTAATTTATCATCATAAAAAACAGCAGTTCCAAATGTTTCTACACCGTTTTGAATCTTGAATTGGAGTTTCATTTGCCTTAGATTGACTGTCTGCTCCTATATCAACTTCATCATCACTACTAGAACTACCACTAGACTCATTATTAGAGCCTTCGCCTTGAGAGCCACCACTAGATTCATTATTAGAGTCTTCGCCTTGAGAGCCACCACTAGATTCATTACCAGAACCCTCGCCTTGAGAACCACCACCAGATTCATTACCAGAGCCTTCACCTTCAGAGCTACTACTAGATTTACTACTAGAAGAATCTTCACTACCATTTTCACCAGATGATTGACTAGAATTTACACCACCTAAAATAGCATGTCCCTGCATAAAAGTACTCTTTACAGCACTTAAAAAATCAGTTAATTTAGTAGAAGTTGTATAACCAGTATATTCACTAGAATTTAAAGCAACTTCATAATATCTAGCTGTTAATGTTTCAATAGAAGGAGAAGCGTTTTTTATAAAATCTTTTGCAGTACATCTTGATATAATTACATTACAATCAGGTCTAATTTCAATATTATTTGCTAATGTATCTAAATACTCAGATATACCTTTTTCAGCTAATTCTTCAGATATAACAATAACTTTACAATGTGATAAATTTACTTCTTTACTAATATAGCTATTAAATAAACCAATTCCAGAACTTATACTACTACAATCAATACTAATAGAATCTGTTTTACTAGATTGACTACTTCCAGATTCTGAACTAGAACTTGGAATAGAAAATTGTAAAGTCAATGTTAGTGCTTTTTTATCTGACACATCTAATCCCATAGCAGTAGCATATGCTAAATCTTCAATACCACGAGAATCATAGCAACCAGAAAGTGAAGTAAGAGTTATTAATAATATACATAAAATTAAAAATAGTTTAGTTTTCATAATTACATACTGTATGAAATTTTCATACTTTTCCTTTCTTATTATTAATAATTTTTAATTTTAAATTAGCAAGAATTAATATAATTATGCTAAGTCCAAATATTAAAATTAAAGAACTAAATTTAAAAATTTTCCCTATTAAATTATTTATGGTTGCAAAATTACCAGGTAAAATTAGAAGTGTTAAAATAAATAGATTAACAGTATAATTCATAGAACTTGAATCACATATTTTAGTTAATTTTTTAAAAATATATATACAAAAATATATTGCAATACTAATATAGGAAATTGTAGAAATTATCCATATTAGAATAAAAACTGCATCAATTCTTTGAATAAATCTGCCATATTCTAAATTTCTAGTTAATAAATATAATGAAAATGATTCTCCACTTTTAAATGTAAATGCAAGTGATAATAAAATACAAGTTACACTTAAAAATAGATATATTCCAGATATTATTATTGATATAATAGAAATTTTCTTAAATTCTGTTGTCTTATTAATAAAAGGGTTGAGAAACAGTAAATAACCTATTCCAGAAAAACTAAATAAATTAGCTAATCCTTTAAAAAATGTCTCATTTACTCCATAACCTAAAATAGGAAATACACGTTGTGGAGAAAAATTTTTTATTGATGACAAAAGAATAACTATAATACTAATAAAAACTATTGGAATTATTATAAGATTTGCCTTTGCTAGTACCTTTATTGAGAATTTATTAGCAATTGTGCTACTTACAATAAAAAATAAAACTATAAATATTAAAGGTGATGTTCTAAAATAGATTAATTGCAAATTTTCAGAAAAGTTTTTAATTACAAACATTGGAACTATTAGTAAAAAAGATATATAAAGTATACCCATAATAATTTTCAAAGTATTTCCACCTAAAAACTCACAAACATCTAATATATCTTTACCTTGGAATTTTTTAAATAAATATGCAATAAACCATGTTATTAAAACTGCTACAATAGATACATATAATGAATTTAGCCATGCAGAAGATCCGAGTGCTAGAAATAATTTCTTTTGGTGTATTTAGTATTATTTTATTAGTCATTACAATTGCAACTAATGCAATAGCTTCAATAAATCCAATTTTTTCTGAATTCATTAATATAAGTCTCCTTCCTTTTATAAAAGAAATTTAAATAATATTACTAAGCAAAATTATTTAACTTTATTATTCTTCCACAACATACTAATTTTCCCTTGAGAATATTTTTTCTTAGGATTAACAATATTAGAGCGATTTTCCCTTTTCCAAATAGGAGGTAAAAAATAAGAAGCGGCAGCACGTTTATTATTGTGTAACATATATGGTCTAAGATATGGTGAACCAAATGATTTTAAGTTACACAAAAAGATTATTTGTAAAAATACCCCAACTGCAATACCTAAGAAACCTGCTATATATCCTAAGAAAATATAAATAAATCTACAAGCTCTTACTGTAAAATTTAAAGTAAGGTCAGGAATACTAAATGAGCAAATAGCAGTAATTGCAACTATTATAATCAAAACAGGACTAACAAGATTTGCATTAACAGCAGCATCACCAAGTATAAGACCACCAACAATACCAATAGTTGGACCTATAGGGGAAGGTACTCGTATTCCAGCTTCACGAATTAGTTCAAATGATATTTCCATAAGTAGAATTTCTACAATAGTTGGAAATGGTACAGTTTCACGGGCTGCCTCAATTGTAAAAAGGAGCTCAGTTGGTAATAATTCATGATGATATGCAGTAACTGCAACATATATTCCAGGTAAAAATAATGCAATAAATACAGCCAATAACCTAATTAATCTTAACAAATCTGAAAATTGAAACCTAAAATTTATATCTTCAGGTGATGATAAAAAATCAGATAAAACTCCAGGAGCAATTAAAACATATGGAGTACCATTTACTATAATAGCAACTCTTCCTTCTAAAAGGTGAATTACAGTTTTATCTGGTCTTTCTGTTGCAATAAGTTGTGGAAATAAGCTACTAGTACTATCCTGAACTAATTGTTCAAGTTGACCAGATGAAATTAAATGATCTATATCTAAATTATTAATTCTATATTTTACTTCTGCAACTAAATCATTATTTGTAATATCTTTTAAATAACAGATAGCAACTTTTGTTTTTGTAATTTTTCCAACAGAGCAGTTTTCAATTACTAAGTTTTCATTATTAATAATTCTTCTTAACATAGAAGTATTTGTTCTTATATTTTCAACAAAAGCTTCTTGTGAACCTCTTATAATAACTTCATTTTGTGGGGAACTAATACTTCTTTGCTTAAAACCTTTAACATCAATATCAAAACCTATGTTTAAAGTATCTACTAATAAAAAACAATTTCCCATATTAATACCTGAAAAAGCATCTTCAAATTTTTCTATTTTTTTTACATCATTTTGTGGCATTAAATGATCAATTATATAATTTCCTAAATTAAATTTTTTAATTTTTCTAATTATTACATCATTATTATTAAATTCAGAAATTATTTCTTTTTCATTTCCTGTATAGGTATTTGCTCTGTTACGTAGCATTAGTGGATTTAGAACTGAATTGTTTATTGTTTTTGAATCAACCATTCCATCTATATAAATTATAACAGCGTTATATTCTTTATCTCTAGCTGTTATAACAAATTCTCTAATTATAATGTCACTATTTATTAGGCTATTATATTTTGTTTTTATAAAGTTCAGATTTTCATCTAGGTTTGTGTAAAAGTTAGTTGGTTCTAAGTCTTTAGCAGGGGAGACTGGAACATTTTCTATATCTTTTACATTTTGTGATGCTAGAAAAAAGTTATATTCATTTTGTGGGTTATATTTGAAGAATTGAGTGTATAATTTTTTTAAAATATTATTGTTGTTCATATTGATAAAATCCTTTCGATTTTTTGTTGATTATGTGTAGTATTTACAAAAATTATGAAAATATGTAAAAAATTTTTATTGGATGATTAAAAAGTCAGTATAAAATTTTGAACTGAAAAGCTAGAATTAAATTACAACAATGTCGAAAAAATAAATAAATTTATAGTTACTTTCTTACAAATAAAATGTTTATGTGTTAAATTTTTAATATAGAATAAATGTTATGGAGAAAGGTAAGTATAATATATTAAATTTTAAACTTTATTATATTATACAAGGTATGAAAAATGGAAGATACAGAATTAAATGAACTACTAAAAGATTCAGAGAATGGAAATAGTGAGGCACAATATAAACTAGGGAAATACTATTACAATAGTAAAGATTATGATAATGCTATTAAATATTTTAAAATGGCAATTGAAAATGAAAATGCAAGTGCAAGTGCAGAGATTGCATTAGCAGATTGTTATTTTTTTGGAAAAGGTGTTGAACAAGACCAGAAAAAGCATTAACAGTTTAGATGATCTATTTGAGTTAGATGATATACCTAAGAAAAAGACAGAAGAAGAAATAGAAATACAAAAGAAATTGGAAAAAAAATTTAATGAACTTCTTCGGAAGAGTAGATGATTAGATACCAAGAGAATAAAGTGGACAACTTGAAGAAGATTTAGAATAAATAATATTATAATGATTAATTTTGAAAGATTTTGTTGAAAAAAGCAAATCTTTCACTAAACTGAAAGATTTGCTTGACAAACGAAAAATCTTTCACTATAATATTATTGAGGTGGTAATTATGATTTATAGAGAACATTATATAAATCCAGTTCGAGATTTTTATGATTCAGATTTAATAAAAATAATAACTGGAATAAGACGTTCAGGAAAATCAGTTATTTTGGAACAAATAAGAAATGAAATAAAACAGAAAACAGACAATGTAATATATTTAAACTTTGAAGATAAAAGAATTTTAGCAAATATATCTAATAGTGAACAGCTTTTGGATTATGTTGAGGAAAATAAAAAAAGTGGAAAATGTTATATTTTCCTTGATGAAATTCAAATGCTTGATGGTTGGCAAGATGCTTGTAAAACATTAAGATTATATGATAATTCTGTTTTTATTACTGGCTCAAACTCCAAATTACTTTCAAAAGAATTTACTAAAGAATTAAGTGGAAGGTATGTTTCATTTAAGGTAAGACCATTTGTATATAAAGAAATATTGGAGTATACAAAAGAGTTAGGAAAGGAATGTTCTGTAACAGATTATCTTGTTTGGGGAGGATTTCCAAAAAGATTTGAATTTGACACAGAAGATGCAAAGTTGCGTTACTTAAACGATTTAGATGATACAATAGTAATAAATGATTTGATAAATAGATATCATATAAAAAAAGAAGGATTGTTTAAAAACTTGGTTAATTTTGTATTGCGTTCAAATAGTAGAATAATTTCAGCTAAATCAATTCATGATTATATACAACAAAAACATGAAAGTTGTTCAATAAATACTATTATTAAATATTTAAGTTATTTAGAGGAAGCATATATAATTGAAACAATAAAACAATATTCAACAAGGACTAAAAATGAGTTAGCATATTATTTAAAATTATATAATGAAGATGTTGCATTAAATTCAATTAGATGTATGGATAATAGATATGATTTAACACATAATCTAGAAAACATAGTGTATAACGAGCTTGATTATATGGGTTATAAAATATATGTATATAATAATAAAGGCAGAGAAATTGATTTTCTTGCACAGAAAGATAATAAGAAATATTATGTTCAAGTAGCTTATAGTGTGGCTGATGAAAAAGCATATAACAGAGAATTTTCAGCATTTGCAGATATAGACAATTTATCACAAAAAATTATTATAACTAATGATGATATTGATTATTCAACTAGTACAATAAAGCATATAAAATTAAAAGATTTTTTATTAATGGATACATTAGATGAAAAATAATAACAGCATATTTTTCTGTTAGCATACACTTTATATTAAGTAAAAAATTTAATGAATTACTACATCTTAATGTAGAATTATTAATAAATACAATATTGAATAAAGGAAATAACAAAAAATTAATAAAATTCTAAAAAATGATTAATAACCATAAAAAAACACATTTAATTAAATGTGTCTTTTTATTATGGAGGTGAGAAAAATAGTAAATACAAAATTTTTAATTTATTTACTTAAGACATTATCATATTCCTTTTACTAAGAACTACTTTATCTAAAGAATATATGCACAATAACAAATGCTTTATAATATAATACAAATCAATCCACTACTACCCTCATTAACAATACGTTCCAATGTTTCCTGTAATTTTCCTTGAGAATCTTCTGGCATTCTACAAAGCTTATTTTGTAATCCTTCATTAACAAGTTCATGTAAACTTTTTCCAAAAATATTTGATTCCCAAATTTTTTTAGGATCATTTTCAAATTCTGAAAGCAGATAATTAACAAGTTCTTCAGATTGTTTTTCACTACCAACAATAGGAGATACTTCTGTTTCAATATCAGCACGAATCATGTGTATAGAAGGTGCTTTAGCCTTTAGTTTTACTCCATATCTAGAACCTTGTTTAACCATTTCAGGTTCATCTAAAATAAGTTCATCCATTGAAGGTGTAACAATACCATATCCTTTTGCTTTAACTTCTTCAAGAGCATAGGCAATTTTATCATATTCTTTTTTAGTTTTAGAAAATTCAGCTATTGTAGCAAATAAATCACCTTCATTTGAAATTTCAACACCAGAAATTTCAGTAATTATTTTATAAAATAATTCATCATGTAAATTAACAGTAATATTAACTTCACCAGTCCCAAGTTTAATTTCATTTAAAACACTTGAAGAAATAATTTCTGTATTTTGTAATTTACTTATAGTATTATCAACATTTTTCAAAATTCTAACATTATTACAAGATTCTTTTATTTGACTAAATAATTCCTTTTTTAGCCAATGATCTTCATCTAATCTATCAGCCCATTTTGGAAAATTAATATTTATTCTTTCAATAGGAAATTCATATAAAATTTTGCTAAAAATATTGTTAATATCATCAAGTTCTAAATTAGAACAATCAGTAGGAATTACAGTAGTTTCGTATTTTTCCTCTAATTTACGAGCTAATGATTTAGTAGATTCAGAATATGGAGAATCACTATTAAGAAGAATAATAAATGGTTTATTAAGTTCTTTTAATTCACGTACAACTCTATCTTCTGCATCAACATAATCTTCTCTTGGAATATCTGTAATACTACCATCTGTAGTTACTAAAATTCCTATTGTAGAATGTTCTTGTATTACCTTTTTAGTACCAATTTCAGCTGCTTGCTCAAATGGAATTTCATCATCTGACCATGGAGTTTTGACCATTCTAGGCATATCATTTTCTAAATAACCAATTGCATTGTTTACAAGATAACCAACACAATCTACAAGTCTTGTTTTTAAAGAAATATTATTTCCAATTGTTATTTTAACAGCTTCATTTGGAATAAATTTTGGCTCTGTGGTCATTATTGTTCTACCACCTGCACTTTGAGGTAGTTCATCTCTAGCACGTTCTTGTTTATATGTATTATCAATATTTGGTATTACAAGTAAATCCATAAATCTTTTAATAAAAGTAGATTTACCTGTTCGTACAGGACCAACTACTCCAACATAAATATCACCATCTGTACGTTTAGCAATATTTTCATATAGTTTAAAATTATTTTCCATTTATAATTCCTCCTTAAATGTTTGTCTATTTAAACTTTATTAATTTATATTAGAAAGATGAAAAGATTATGACTAATTTTATAATTATGAAAACAAAATCTTGATTTAAGAAAATATTTATGCTAATATTATCATATTATGTTTAATAAGGATTATTTCATAGATAATATGAAATAACTCATAAAATATTAAAAAGGAAAGAGGAAATATGAATAAAGAAGAAACAGTTATTAAAACACTAAAGAAATTTAATCAAGAACATATAATATCTTGGATGAACAAACTAGAAGAAAATGAAAAAAATAAATTAATAGAACAAATTTTGAACTTAAATATTGAACAAGTAATTGACTTATATAATAATTTGAATAAAACATTTGAAATAGGTAATAAAAAAATTGAAAAAATTACAGCTATTGATTTAAATAAATTAGAAGATGAAGATTTCAAAAAATATAAAAACATAGGTATAGATATCATAAAAGCTGGTCAATATGCTGTAATTACAATGGCTGGAGGGCAAGGAACTCGTCTTGGACATAGTGGACCAAAAGGAACATTCAAGGTTAAATTAGATAATGGAGAAAAATATTTATTTCAAATAATAGTAGAATCTTTACAAAAAGCAAATGAAAAATATGATGTAATAATTCCCTGGTATATAATGACAAGTGAAGAAAATAATGATCAAACATTATCTTTTTTAGAAGAACACGATTATTTTGGATATCCAAAAAATAAAGTGAAATTATTTATACAAGGTAAAGCACCATTAATTTCTACAACTGGAAAATTGTTAATTGGAAAAGATAAGTTAATAAAAGAAGCCTCTGATGGAAATGGAAGCATATATAAATCTTTAGCAAAAGATGGTATTATAGAAGATATGAAAAAAGATAATATAAAATGGGTTTTTGTTGGTGGTGTAGATAATATATTACTAAAAATTATAGATCCATTATTATTAGGAGTTACAATAAGTGAAGGAAATGAAATAGCATCTAAATCTGTAATAAAAAATGATCCAAAAGAAAGAGCAGGAGTATTCTGCAAAATCGATGGAAAACCAGGAATAATAGAATATTCAGAATTACCAGAAGAAATGTCTGAAGAAAAAGATGATAATGGAGAATTTGTATATGGTGATGTAAGCATTTTAAGTCACTTATATACTATAGAAGCATTACAAAAATTATCAACTAAAACTTTACCATATCATATTGCAGAAAAAAAATCAGAATATTTAGATGAAAATGGAAATCTAATAAAACCAGAGGGAAAAAATGTTTACAAATTTGAATCTTTTATTTTTGATGCTTTTTCATATTATAATGATATGAGTATTTTAAGAGTAAAAAGAGAAGAAGAATTTGCACCTATAAAAAATGCAGAAGGAAATGATAGTCCAGAAACAGCAATTAAATTATATAATGCTAAATTGCAAAAAAAATTGGCTTTATATATGTAATTTGATATAGCATAATTGATAATTAAATTATTTTATACTACATAAAATTAATTTTTAAAAAAATGAAATTTTAAAATAAAAACAAATAGAAAAGCAATATATTTGAAATTAATATAATTTCAAATATATTGCTTTTTAAAATGTAAGTGCTATTTTAATAGTAAATTACTTACATTTCTTGGTCTCCTGGTAAAAAGTAATCAACAACACCATAAACCAAAGCACCAATAATTGCTGCAATCCAAGAAATTGAATAACCAGCAACAAAATATTGTGTTACATATAATACAACAGCAGCTAATACAAAACCAACAAATCCTTTACCAAAAGAACTTGCATGTAGTCCTGTAAATTTTGCTATTAAATAATCTATTACAGAAAGCACGATTGTAGCAGCTGCTAGTGCCCAGATATTATTTATTGTAAATCCAGGAGTGAAGAATGCAGTAATAGCAAGAACTATTGCAGCAGTTATTAATCTACCAACAATTTGCCATACAGTACTTACACCACTATTAGAACCGAGTATTTACTTGATTATCTGACATATCAATAACCTCCTTATAAAAAGAATGAAGTAATTTTTAAATTACATTCATTTTTATTATTAACGAAAATTTTTTTATTATGCTAAAATATGAATAATTTTTTTGGAAAATTGGCAAAATAAAATAAAATTTTAAATTTTAAGGAGATAAAATATGTTAGTTTTATTTATAAGATCTATTTTAATATACATAGTAGTTCTAATTGTAATGAGATTAATGGGAAAAAAAGAAATAGCACAATTACAGCCATTTGAATTAGTTATTTCTATAATGATTGCAGATTTAGCAGCAACTCCAATAAGTAATAGTGGAATTCCAATAACAAATGGAATAATACCAATTTTAGGATTGCTAGTTATGAACTTATTAATTTCTATAGGTAATATGAAAAGTTTAAGAATTAGACAATTAATTTGTGGAAAACCATCAATATTAATATATAGAGGAAAAATTGATGAAAAAGTGCTTAAAAATGAAGGATTTACTATTAATGAATTACAAGAAAGATTAAGAGATAATAATGTAATGAATTTAGGTGATGTAGAATATGCAATATTAGAAACTGGAGGTCAAATTAATGTGATACCAAAGCCAAATAAAAGAAATGCTATTCCAGAAGATTTTGGAATTGAACCTGAATATGAAGGAATATCTTATGATTTGGTAATAGATGGAACAATTATGTATGATAATTTAAGTATTTTAGGTAAAGATTATAAATGGTTAAAAACACAAGTAAATAAATTTGGTTATAAACCAGAAGAAGCTCTAATTGTAACTATAGATGGAAAAGGGCAGTTTTTTTGTCAAAAAAAGGAGTAGAATAATATGAGAAAACAAATTATTATTATTATATTTATTATAATATTGATTATAATAGCTAATACTGTTTCACAATTCTATATTAAAAACTTTTTTGATAGTATTTCTGAAGATTTAAATAAAATTGAGGATAAACTAATTAGTAATAATTCTGAAACATCTGAACTGGAAAAAGAAATTGAAAATATAGAAAATAAATGGAATAGCAAGCATGATTATTTTGCATGTTTTATAGAACATGATGAACTTGAAAAGGTTGAAACACAATTGATTTCTATTAGTGCTAATATTAAGGTAAATGATTATGGAAAAAGTGTAGATGAGGTAGAAAAATGCAAGTTTATAATAAAACACATTAAAGAAAAAGATTCATTAAAGATTGTAAATATTTTTTAATATAAAAAAGGAGATTTTTAAAATAGTCTCCTTTTTCAAATAAAAAGTTTCATATGATTACAATACATAAACTGAAAAATAAATAAGCAAGTCTTAAGAATTTTTTTGAAAGTATTGTACTTTGGTAGTAACTGAAACTTTCTTTTATTGTACTATATTTGTCAGCAAAAGATACAACATAACTTTCTGGATATTTAGGCATTTTTATTGTTAATGGCCACATATGTTTTAAAATTATATCTTCTTCTTTTTTTGATAAATAAAAAATTTTTTTTGCATTTTCTAGTGCAGTTTTTGGGTGTGTAAATGCATGTAATCCTTTTCTTCCATTTTCTCTATATCTCCAATCATAGAGAAATAAGTCGTGAAGCATTGCTCCTCTTGCTGCAGATTTATAATCTAATCTAAATTTTTTGCAAAATTTATAACTAATAAATGAAACTTGAAGACAATGTTCATAACATGATGTTTTGTAATGTTGTTTATAATTTTTCATGCTTTGGACAGTTTGATTTTGTATTATATCATAAATTATAAAATCAAATTCCTTATCATTTTTTAACAAAGTAAGTTCCCCTTTCTTTTGTTATTGTATAATTATATTATAGTATATACTGTACAAAAAATAAATATTTTTATTAAAATTTTCTTATATTTGGTGATTAATTTAATCATCTCGATCTAATATACAGTAAATTTTTGAAAAATTGTTAAAGTATAACATATTACAGTTACTGTTTAATACTTTTGCAATAAGCCGTCAAATTCAATAGTTATGTAATGCAGGAAAATATATTAATATTCCGTTCGTTTACTGGCGCTTGAGTTTTGAGGAAGACGTTAAGTGGGAGCGCCAAACTGCGCACTCCACTACATATTAATATATTTTCCTGCATTACATAACTATTGAATTTGACTACTCTACAAAGTTTAGTTATGTGGGAAGTGTTAAATAGTAACATATTACAAAACTTTTGTTTCGTTTTTGGTTGACTATTCCATCTTTTAATGCTACAATAGATATAATGATTTTGTTATTGAAGGGGTGATATTATGCATATATCAGAATTAGCTAATAAAACACTTGAACAACAAATCGAAGAAATAAATAAAACTTTAAAAGAACTACAACACAACCAAACAGAAGAAATAACATTATTAAAAAAAAATCATGCAGTAAATATGAAAAAATTAGATAAAATACAAGAATATAATAAAATATCTGATATGACAAACCAATTATTTGAACAAAGATTATTAGTAATTGAAAATACCATAATGAAATTAAGTAATAGTCTTACTACTAAAAACAAAATATAACGAAAGAAGAAAAAAGTAAAAATAAAAGTGGTTTATTTATTATAAGCTACTTTTGATTTTACTTTTTTAATATGTAATCACATAATATATAAAAATGTTCAAAAAATTAAATAACAAGGATAAAAATAAGAAAAGAGAGAAATAATGAAAAATATAAAAGATTTTGATTTAAAAGATTTAGAAGAAGAATTTGAAAAAATTGGAGAAAAAAAGTATAGAGCAGCACAAGTGTTTCATTGGCTATATATTGATAAAGTAAAAAGCTTTGATGAAATGACAAATTTATCTCTAGAATTAAGGGAAAAGTTAAAAGAAAATTATACTATATGTAATTATAAAATATTAAGAAAACAAGAATCATCTGATGGTACGAAAAAATATCTGTTTGATGTATTAGATGGAAATGCAATTGAAACTGTATTAATGCAATATCATCATGGAAAAACAGTATGTGTTTCTACACAAATTGGCTGTAAGATGGGATGTAAATTTTGTGCATCAACAGGAATAAAATTTATAAGAAATCTAACACCAGGAGAAATAGTTGAACAAATATTAGCAGTAGAGCAAGATATAGGAGATAAAATTTCAAATGTAGTATATATGGGAATAGGAGAACCATTAGATAATTATGATAATGTTATAAAATCTATAAGAATATTAAATAATCAAAAGGGATTAAATATAGGGGCTCGCCATATTAGTGTATCAACAAGTGGAATAGTTCCTAGAATATATGATTTAGCAAATGAAAATATTCAGTGTACATTATCAATCTCTTTACATGCAACTACTGATGAAAAAAGAAGTAAAATGATGCCAGTAAATAATAGATATAATATATCACAATTATTAAAAGCGTGTAAAGACTATATAAAAATTACAAATAGAAGAATATCATTTGAATATGCATTAGCTAAAGATAATAATGATAATTTAGATGATGCAAAGGAATTAGTAAAATTATTAAAAGGTATGTTATGCCATGTTAATTTAATTCCTATAAATAAAATTGAAAATGGAATATTTGTAAAAAGTACAAATGAAAATATAATGAAATTTAGGGATTATTTAAATGAAAATGGAATTGTTGCTACAATTAGAAGAGAGTTAGGATCAGATATAGAAGCAGCTTGTGGACAACTAAGAAGAAAAAATTTAGATAATAATTAAAAATAAAAATTGAAAATACATTGTAAAAAAAATAATAATAATATACAATATGATTATAAAATCAGAAAAATTAATATATAAATAAATAGATAAACATAAGAATACTTGAAGGAGGATATATGAAAATTTTTGCAAGAACAGATATTGGTAAAGCTAGAGAAATGAATCAGGATAGCTATTATATTTCAAAACCAGAGGATAAAGTACAGTTATGTATAATAGCTGATGGCATGGGAGGATATAAAGGAGGAGAAATAGCTAGTCAATTAGCTGTTGAAACATCTAAAAATTACATTATAAATAATTTTGACTTAATAGAGCATGATAGAGAAGGTATCCTAAATTTAGTAAAAAGTGCAATTGAATATGCTAATTTAGTTATATATGAAAAATCACAAGAAATACCTGAATTAGAAAATATGGGAACAACAATCGACATATGTCTAATAATAACAAATAAGGTATATATAGGTCATGTTGGAGATAGTAGAGTATATAGAAAAAGAAAAGATTTTTTTAGAAAACTAACAACAGATCATAGCTATGTTCAAAAATTAGTATCTGATGGAACAATAACAAAAGAGGAAGCATATAATCATCCTAAAAAAAATATGCTTATAAAAGCATTAGGATGTTCATCATTAGTAGAACCAGATGTAATGGTTAGAGGCTTTTTAAAAGATGATATATTGTTGATGTGTTCTGATGGACTAACAAATATGTTGAAAGAAGAAGAAATTGTAGATATAATTAATGAAAATCCAATTGAAGCATGTAATAAATTAATATTTGCAGCAAACGAAAAAGGTGGACATGACAATATTACAGCTGTAATTATTTTATAAGGAGAGAATTACATATGAATATAGAAGGAAAAATAATAGGTAATAGGTATGAAATTATTGAAAAAGTAGGTAGTGGTGGAATGGCAACAGTATATAAAGCTAGAGATACTATTCTTAACAGATATGTAGCTGTTAAAGTATTAAGAGATGAATTCACTACTGATGAAGAATTTATAAAAAGGTTTAATACAGAAGCTCAATCAGCTGCCAGATTAACACATCCTAATATAGTTTCAGTATTTGATGTAGGTCAAGAATATAATATATATTATATAGTAATGGAATTAGTACAAGGGAAAACCTTAAAACAGATTGTTTCAGAAGAAGGTGCACTCCCATGGAAATGGACAGTAAATATAGCTATACAAATATGTTCTGCATTAGAGATGGCTCATCGAAATGGAATAGTACATAGAGATATAAAACCTCATAACATAATTATTACAGAGGATGGTATTGCAAAAGTTACAGATTTTGGAATAGCTAAAGCTGTATCTAATTCAACAATTACAGCATTTGGCACAACAATTGGTTCTGTACATTACTTTTCTCCAGAACATGCAAGAGGTGGATATACAGATGCAAAATCAGATTTGTATTCATTAGGTGTTGTAATGTATGAAATGGTAACAGGAAGAGTTCCATTTGATGCAGATACTCCTGTATCTGTTGCATTAAAACATATGCAAGAAGAACCTATAGAACCAATAAAATTAAATTCACAAGTTCCTGAAGCTGTTAATCAGATAATATTAAAAGCAATGAAAAAAGAGGCTAGTTCAAGATACAGTTCAGCAACCGAAATGATGAAGGACTTAAGTTTAGCAATAAAAAATCCAACAGGAAAATTTGTAGAAGATAAAAGCAATGGAGATTTTACAAGAGTAATACCAACAATTAAAGAAAATATTGATGATAAAGATAAATATAAAACAAATAAAACAAATAAAGAAAACCGAAGCAAAGGACAACCAAAATCAGCATTTGCAAGGTATTTAGAAAAAAATCCTAAAATGAAACCAGTTATATATTTAGGATTTATAATACTATTTATAATGATAGCTGTATTAATATTTTGGGGAAGCTTAAAATTATCAACTAAATTATTAGGTGGAGATTCTAGTGTAACAGACCAAGCAGGAATAACATTACCAAATTATGCATCAACATCAGTAGAAGAAGCAAAACAAAAATTAGATGAACAAGGAATTAAGTATGAAATTGAAGAAGTGTATAATAATGATATTGCACAAGGAATTGTAATATCACAGAAACCATCTGCTGGAACTTTATATGATCCTAATAAACAAAGCCCAGTAAAATTAACTGTAAGCAAAGGTGTCAAACTTGTTCAAATGCCAAAAGTCAAAGGATTAACTTATAAAGAAGCTGTTGAAGCTTTACAAAAAGTGGAATTAGTAGCAGAAAGAATTGATGAAATAAGTCAAACTGTTGAAGAAGGAATAGTAATTAAACAAGATGTTGCAGAAGGTGATAATATAGCTTCTGGTTCAAAAGTAAAAATTCATGTTAGCTCAGGTAATGGACTTGAAAAAGAAACTGTTCCTTATGTTGTAGATTTAGATATAGAACAAGCAAAAAAAGTTTTAACAGAAAATAAATTGGAGGTAAATATAACATATCAAGAAGATACAAATAAATCTAATGGTGTTGTATTAAAACAAAGCCTTGAAGTTGGAAGTGTTGTAGATGAAGGAACTTCAATAACATTAACTGTAAATAAAATTCAAGAATTAAAAGAAGGAACAATTAATATTAATGTAAAATCTATTACAGGATATAAAGAAGAAAAAGATGAAAATGGAAAAGTTAAAACACCAAAAAATGTTTTAGTAAGAGTAAATGTTGATAATGAAGACATTTATAAAAAAGAATTACCTGAAAATACAGAAAATGTTAATGTAACAATAAAAGGAAAAGGTGTTGTAACTATAAAAGTATATATTGATGAACAAAGATATGCATATGAGCAAATGGATATGAATGGAAATAATACAATCTTAGAAGTTAAAAAGTAGTGATAAGAAAAGGAGAGTATATGCCAAAAGGACTAATAATTAGCAATATTTCAAATGTTTATGAAGTAGAAAATGTTGATAATAGTAGTATAATAAAATGTATTCCAAGAGGAAAGCTAAAAAAAGATGATATAATTCCTGTCGTAGGAGATAATATAAAATTTGAATATCAAGATGATGGGACAGGAATTATAACTGAAATTTTAAAAAGAAGAAATTATATTAAAAGACCCAAAATGTCTAATGTAACTCAAATGATTTTTGTTATTTCAATGAAAATGCCAAAACCAGATTTATTGTTATTAGATAAACAATTAGTTTTTACAGAATATAATAATATAAAATCAGTTATATGTTTAAATAAAATTGATTTAGAGGATGAAACTAATATTAACAATATAGCAGATATATATGAAAAAATAGGGTACAAGGTTATTAAAACAAATGCAAAAACAGGTGAGGGAGTTGACCAAATTCGAGAATGTTTAGAAAATAATATTACTGCTTTTTCTGGTAATTCAGGTGTAGGTAAATCAACTTTAATTAATGATATATTTAAAAATACATTAACTATAGAGGGAGAAATAAGTAGTAAAAACAAACGTGGAAAAAATACAACAACATCTATTACATTATATAAAACTAGTCCAAATTCATATATTGCAGATACTCCGGGATTTTCAACTTTTGATATATATGAAATTGAAAGCAAAGATTTATCAAAATATTTTATAGATTTATCAAAATATATAGATGATTGTGAATTTATAGGATGTACACATATTAAAGAAAATAAATGTGGTATAAAAAAAGCATTAGAAGAAAATAAAATAAATATACAAAGGTATGAAGCATATTATAAATTGTATAATGAGCTAAAAGAAAGGGAGTTGCATAAATGGTAGAAATATCAACATCATTATTAGGTGTAAAAAAAGATAATATAATAAAAACAATATATAATTTAGAAACTGCAAAAACAGATTATTTTCACATAGATGTGATGGATGGTGTTTTTGTTAAAGATAATACAGTAGAAAGAATGGTAGAATATTGTGATTATTTAAACAATATAACAAATATACCATTAGATGTTCATTTAATGGTATCAGATGTTCGTAAATATATAGATTTGTTTTTACCATATAACCCTAACATAATAACAATACATTATGAAGCTTTTAAGGATAAAAATAAATTATTAGATACATTAGATTATATAAAATTAAATAATTGTAAAGTTGGCATTTCAATAAAACCTAATACAGATATATCAGAAATTTTGGATATATTAGAAATAGTTCATATTGTTTTAGTAATGACTGTTGAACCTGGAAAGGGTGGTCAGAAATTAATAAATACAACATTAAATAAGATTAAACAATTATCAAAATATGTAAAAGAGAAGAATTTAGATATTCTAATTGAAGCTGATGGTGGAATAAATATAGATAATGTAAATGATGTAAAAGAATCAGGAGCTGAAATTATTGTTTCTGGAACAGGAATTATAAGTTCAGAAAATTATGATGAAATTATAAAAAAAATGAAAGAATAAAAAACAAGTTTTAATAATTACAATAAATTTAATTATAATATGTTTAATATTATAATACATAATAATAGGGTCAAAATAATATGACCCTATTAAATATAATTAATTATATAAAATGTATAAATAAAAAAATTTATTAAAACCTATTCTAAATTTAAAGTCTAATTTTCATTGGAATCATGCAATAAATCTAAAATTTTTGGATAAATTTTTTCTGCATTATTTTTCCAATTTTCTACTATATCTTTAGCCTGTTCACGAGAATATGCTAGAGTTTTTACTTCAAATACAGTTTCATTATTTTCAACGATTTTACAATTGATAACATAATTGTTTTCACTTTTTGGAGTATATTCTGAAATAATAGAATGTTCTTCTTCAACTTTTTCTAAAGTACTTTTCAAATTTGTATCCACTTTTAATTTTACAATACCAGGTAATATATCTAATGTAAGGTCTAGTGTATTTTTACCTAAGTCAGTTAATTCATAAATTAATTGATCTTCTTTTATGTAAGATACTATGAATTTTGTATTTATCATATCTAGTAAAAATTGTTGAAAATAGAAGTAATTCATATCAATGGCTGATAGTACTAATTTATACAAATTATCATTAGTGATTGGTTTGTGTGTTTGATCTAATATATATAAAATTAGAACCTTGTTTTCTGCTAATGTTTCACTATCTGTGTTTATTTTCAAGTTTTTCATCTCCTGATCTTCTTTAAATTTATGAACATTATAGCATATATGAGAAATGATTTCAATACTTTTACATAATGCAACAATTGATGTATATTCTTGTTTTAAACTTATTGGTTGACCTATTTTAATAAATGTAGTAAAATGTGAAAAAATATTGAAAAATATTGAGGAAAGGGGATTTTTACACATGCGTATTAGATTTAAACCTTGGGCTAGAGCAGAACTAGAGGCTAGTAGTTTTTATATTGATAATCCAGAAGAATATAAAGGAAAATGGAAAAAAGTATTTGGAAATGATAATCCTATTTGCTTGGAGCTTGGTTGTGGAAAAGGTGGATTTATTTCAAAACTTGCTTCTGAAAATTTAAATGTGAATTATATAGCTATTGATATGGTAGATGCTATGTTAGGTTTAGCTAAAAGGAATATTGAGAAAGAATATAATGAAAAAAACATACCAATAAAAAATATTATTATTACTAGATTTGATATTGAAAGAATTTTATTAATTCTTAATGATACTGATAAAATTGACAGAATATATATTAATTTTTGTAATCCATGGCCTCGTGGAAAACACAGAAAAAAAAGATTGACACATATCAGACAATTAGAAAAATATAAACAATTCTTAAAACAAGATGGAGAAATTTATTTTAAAACAGATGATGATGGTTTATTTAATGATAGTTTGTTATATTTTGAACAAGCTGGACTTAAAGTTATAGATAAAACTTTTGATTTAGCTAATACTGAAAACTTTTGGAATAACATTGAAACAGAACATGAAAAAATGTTTAAAGAACAGGGAATAAAAATTAAAGCTGCTATAGTAAAAAAGACATAATTTGTGAATTTTTTGTAAATTTTAAAATAATGAAAAAAACTTGAAAAGTTACAGTAAGTTGCATTTTAACACATTTTATGTAAAAAAAAATCAAAAACAGCTATTGCAAATAAGCAAGAATATTGATATCATTAATATGATGAACAAGAAATTAATAAAGGAAGATATATTATGATAGAATTTAGAAATGTTAATAAAACCTATGACACAGGTACAGTAGCTGTAAATAATGTTAGCTTTAAAATAGATAAAGGTGAATTTGCTTTTTTAGTTGGAAGTTCTGGTTCTGGAAAATCTACACTTATAAAAATGATACTTAAAGAAGAAGAACCTACATCTGGAAATATAATTATTAATGGAAAAGATACAACATTTCTTAAAACTAAAAGAGTTCCATATTTACGTAGAAGTATGGGAGTTGTTTTTCAAGACTTTAGATTATTACCAGATAAAACAGTATATGACAATGTAGCATTTGCTATGCATATTGTAAAAGCTACACCAAGACATATAAGAAGACAAGTTCCAATGGTTTTGTCTTTGGTGGGTTTAAGTGATAAATCACATGTATATCCAGATGAATTATCAGGAGGAGAACAACAAAGAGTTGCACTAGCTAGAGCTTTAGTTAATAATCCATCAATGCTTATTGCAGATGAGCCTACAGGAAATTTAGATCCTGATACAGCTTGGGAAATAATGAACCTTTTAAATGACATAAATTTAAGAGGAACTACAATTGTTGTTGCAACACATGCAAAAGATATTGTAGACAAAATGAAGAAAAGAGTTATACAAATAGAAAAAGGTAACATTATAAGAGATGATAAAAAAGGTGGGTATGATAGTGAGATATAATTTAATTAGTTATTTAATTGGTGATGGAATAAAAAACATAGCCAAAAACAAAAAATCTACTTTTACTGCGATAATAATTATGGTTATTTCAATGATAACAGTTGGAATTTTTATTATAATAGGTGAAAATGCAAAAGCAATTTTAAAAAATTTGGAAACAAGTTATCCAATTGAAGTATTTATATTGAATGGAACAACAGATGAACAAAAGGAAACATTAAAAAATGAAATTAAAAATATAGAGTATGTAAATCCAGATAATATCCAATTTATAAACAAAAGAGATTCATATTATTTAGCTTTAGAAAAATTGGGAGATAGTGCATTATCAGCTGAAATAGTGGGATATACAGAAGATGAGCATCCTTTCCCTGAAAAATATATTATAACATTAACAAATTTGGATAAACTGAATGAGGTTGTATCTAAAATAGAAAAATTGGATTATGTACAAGGTACTTCTGAAAGATTACAAAACGAATCAGATAATGAAATATCAAATGTAAATAAAGAAAATGGTGTAACAACAGATGAAAATGAGTTAGGAAATTTATCGTATGAAGAACAATTACAAAATACAATGCAAAATTCATCTATTACTAGTAATACAAAAGGAAATGAAGGTTCAGCAGAAAGATTAACACACCTTAATAAAGGTATAAATATAGCATTAATAATAATTGGAGGTGGACTAATAATTTTTTCAATTATTATAATAGGAAATACAATAAAATTAACAGTACATGCTAGAAGAAAAGAAATTTCAATAATGAAATATGTTGGAGCTACAAATAATTTTATAAGAGCACCTTTCATTGTTGAAGGTATTATTATAGGGATAATATCATCATTATTTTCAATTGTTCTTGTAGGAGGTTTATATGTTTGGGTAAAAAAAGGTTTAATAGGTAATTTAATTCAAGGATGGCTAAAAGGATTTAACAATATGAATACTGGAATGGAAAATTTATTACAGTTTGATCAAATGTTTGGACAAATAATGACTATATTTTTAATAATTGGAATTGGAATTGGAGTTCTTGGAAGTATTATATCTATGAAGAAATATTTAAAGGTTTAAGAATGGGGAGTGGATAAAAATGAAAATGTTAAAAAGAATTGTATCAATAATGATTATAGTAATGATAATAGGTTCTTTAAGTTTAACAGTATCAGCAGAGAATAGTAGTGAATATTATCAAGAAAAACATATTGAAGCTGAGCAAAATTCTCAAGATACACAGACTCAAATAGATGATGTTTCTAGTCAAATAGACGAAGTATTACAAGCAGTTGCAGATTTAAATAGTTCTATATCAAATTATGAAAGTGAAATACAACAATTAACAGAAAAAGCAGAGGATTTAGAGCAATCAATACAAGAAAAAGAAGAAGAATTAAAAGAGAAAAACAAAATTTTAGAAAATAGATTGGTTGCTATGTATATGAAAAAACAAGTTACATTTTTAGATGTAGTACTTTCAGGAAATTTAATAAATTTTATATCTAATAAAGATTTAGTAAAACAGATAGCAGAATATGATAATAAGTTAATTTCAGAAGTTGAAGATTTAAAAACTACATTAGAAAGTGAAAAAAAAGAGGTTGAAGAAGTAAAATCTCAAAAGGAACAAAAAAGTAAAGAGTTACAAAATTTAAAAGCTGAAAAAGAAGAAAAAGCAGCAAGTTTAACAGAAGAGCAAAAACAATTAGAAACACAATTAGCTGAATATAGAGCACAAGCAGAAGAATATGCTGAATTGGAAAGACAAGCAATAGCTAAAGAAGAAGAACAAAGAAAAGCTGCAGAAGAAGCAGCAAAAAAAGCAAATGAACAAAATAATACATCATCAAATAGTTCAGATACATCTGATCCATCAACAGTAACTCCATATCAAGGAGGAAAATTAGGATGGCCATGTCCTTCTAGTTCAAGAATAACTTCTCAATATGGATATAGAATATTATTTGGAGTTAGAGATTTCCACACAGGAGTAGATATAGGAGCATCTACAGGCTCAAATATAGTTGCAGCAGAAAGTGGTACTGTAATATTAGCAAGTTATGGATGGAATGGTGGATATGGTAATTACATAATAATAAACCATGGAAATGGAATAACAACAAGATATGCTCATGCTAGTCAATTATTTGTAACAGCAGGACAAACAGTATCAAAAGGACAAGTTATTGCAGCTGTTGGAACAACAGGAAATTCAACAGGACCACATTTACATTTTGAAGTAAGATTAAATGGTGCACATAAGAATCCACTAAATTATTTATAAAATATTAGGAGCAGAAAATTTCTAACTGCTCCTTTTGAATAATATAATGCATATAGAATTATATTTTTAAGTAAATTTATTTAAAATTTCTAAAATTTAGAATAAAAAAAATACTAGATAATATAATATTTATAATTATATTAGGAAGGATTGTGAAATGGAAGAAAACAAAAAAGATAATAAATATAAAAGTTTTATGACTGTTATAATAACAGCATTAATAACTTGTATTATAACAACAATATTAATATACAATTATTTTTTAATACGAACTGGAGAAGCAAGAGAAAATAACATAATAGCAAATGCAATTAATAATATTGTATCATCTATAACAGGAAAAGAAATAACTACAAAAACATCTATTAATGGTAAAATCGCTGATGTAAAGGCAAAATTAGACGAATTATATATGGGAGAAATAGATGAAGAAAAAATGATAGATGGAGCTTTAGAAGGTTATGTATCAGCATTAGGAGATGAATATACTGAATATTTAACAAGTGAAGAAATGACAGAATTAATGCAAGATATAGAAGGAAATTATGTTGGAATTGGTGTATATATAGCTCAAAATACAAAAACAAATCAAATTTTAGTAATAGGAGTAATAGAAGATTCACCTGCACATAAAGGAGGAATTTTAGCTGGAGATATTATAAAAAAAATAGATGGAATAGAATATACAGGAGAGCAAATAAACCAAGCATCAAATCAAATGAAGGGAACAGAAGGAACACAAGTCGCAATTACTGTAGAAAGAGATGGTAAAGAAATAGAATTAAATGTTACGAAAGAAACTATAAAATTTAAATATGTTGATTCAGAAAAATTAGAAAATGATATAGGATATATTAAAATAAGCTCATTTGAAGGAGAATGTGCAAAAGATTTTAAGAATGCATATATGAATCTAAAATCACAAGGTATAAAATCACTAATAATTGATTTAAGAAATAATGGAGGAGGGTTAGTAGACCAATCTTTAGAAATTGCTGAGACAATAGTACCACGAGGAGCAACAATGTTAATAACAAAAGATAAATATGGTAATGAGGAAATATCTACTTCAGAAACTGATCCTATAGTAGATGTTCCAATAGTAATATTAGTTAATGAATTTACAGCAAGTGCTTCAGAAATTCTAACTGCTGCAATTAAAGAAAACGTAGAATGTAAAGTTATAGGAACACAAACATATGGAAAAGGTATAATACAAGGAATATTCCCATTTAAGGATAAAAAAACAGGATTAAAAATTACAATACAAGAGTATTTTACACCAAAACATAACAAATTACACAAAATTGGAATAAAGCCAGATGAAGAAATACAATTGCCAGAAGAATGGCAAGGTCAGGTAACAATAGAAAGAGAATATGATAATCAATTAAATAGAGCTATTGAAATTTTAAGTAAGTAATATAAATTTCAAATGTAAGTTTATAGATAATATAAAATGCAATAATATTTATATAAAAAAATGAGCATTTGATAAATACAGAAAGAAGACTTGAAAATATAAAATAAATAAGCTTAATAAATTATTACAATAAATTTATTAAGCTTATTTAATAAAATATGAAAAAAATAGTAAAAGATGGATTAAATTAATCACTTGAAACCCTACAAAATAGCACATTTAGAATATATGAAAAAATTTTTTGAAAAAAATTAAAAAAATTTAAAAAAGTTATTGACAATTAATCCAAAATTTAGTATACTAAACGAGTCGAAGGAAATGGGCGCATAGCTCAGCTGGGAGAGCATCTGCCTTACAAGCAGGAGGTCATAGGTTCGAGCCCTATTGCGCCCACCATTTTCTTATAAAAGATATTTAGGAAACTAAATATTTTTTATTTACGGCCTGGTAGTTCAGTTGGTTAGAACGCTAGCCTGTCACGCTAGAGGTCGACGGTTCGAGCCCGTTCCAGGTCGCCATTTTTTTTTATAAGAAATTTACAATCATAAAAGGCTTGATAGCTCAGTTGGTAGAGCAGAGGACTGAAAATCCTCGTGTCAGTGGTTCGATTCCACTTCAAGCCACCAATCAAAAATGCAGTATTTTTAAGAATACTGTTTTTTTTAGTTTAATTCAATAAAAAGCTTAGAAACATATTTAAAATTATTGTTTTTTAAGCATAAAAAAAAGATATGTGTTCTCCTCACATATCTAGTGTCGTTACTATAAACGGTTACTTTACTTAAGCTATTATCAGTATAGCATTCTTTTTTACATTTGTCAAACAATTTGCAAAAATTTTTATTTAAAAGTTTGACGCTGTTTAAGTAAAATAGTATAATTTGTATGTAAACAATTTAATAATAAATATATTTCTCTGCAAATAAGCTATAAGAAAAATTTTTTGGAAAACATAAAAAATTAAAATTGAAAATAGTAATTTTGTGTATGTAATTATTAAGAAATATAATAATTAAAAATATAAGGAGTGAAAAGTAATGGATATAATTGTTGAAATATTTACAGATTTTATTGAAACAATTTTTGTTGAAAATTCAGAAAAAATAGTAAAAGATAAAAAAATTAGTAAATTTATTAGATATCCAGTAATTCTTATAATATTATTGTCATGTGGATTACTAACATTAGGTCCAATTATATTAGGAATATTATTATTTAAACAAAATATAATAGGAGCTACAATAAGTATTTTAATTGGAACTATTTTCTCAGTATATATATTCTATAAAATAAAAAAAGTTATTAATAAACAGAGAAAAAATTAATAATCATTAATGAAAATAATAAAACATTGCTATTAATATAATAGCAATGTTTTTGAGTACCATAATTTATTCCTCATATGAAGATTAATTACCAGTATCATAATTGTCAATCAATTCAACAATTTGTGCAATTGTTTCAAATGATTCAGTGAGCTTTGGTAAGAGCAGTTCAATCTGTTCACCAGTATGCTGAATGCTAAAACCAGTGGAGTAATTGCCTGATACAGACATATTCTTCAAAATCTCGGAATAGATTTGGTCAAGATGGTGAATGTCTTTTGAAGAAAATGTAAATTTGTAGTGTAAATCTAATACACTAATCGAAAAAACTGCTTTATAGCTTACATTTTGGGTAAATGCTTCCCTAATTTCAACATAGCATTTTCTTTCAAGTCTGGCAACATAGCTTTGAGATACATTAATCTTTTTAGCAATATAGTGCTGTGCTTTATTTGCCATGCGGTAAAGAACGGTTAATTTCTTCTTGTAATCCAAATAATTTAATACAATATTAAATACTTGAACAAAGATGTCATTATTCTCGATTGTCCGTATAAACTCGTCAGAATATGGTTGTTCAATGATGTCCATCAATGTTTTTGTTTCATCACTTTTAGAGTCCTGTGTGATGGGAGAATATAATGAAATATCTTGGGTATGTTTAGATACCTTGCGATAATACATTAAAATCTCATTTTTTATGCATTGACCAGCATATGTTGAAAATGCATAATTTTTGTCAGAATCAAATGTCATTACAGCTTTCATTAAGCCAATCGTTCCTATAGAAATGATATCATCATATTCCACAGAACAATGCCTTGCTCCTAACCGGTTCGCAATGTGATGAACAAGGTTCTGATTTTTTACAACAAGTTCCTGTTGTTTTGCAGTAAGCCCCATAGCTTAAATGCTCCTTTCATTTTTTAGAGTAATTGATGAATTAAAAGTTGATAATATGAATTAAAGTACCCCCAATCAAATATAATTTTAGTATGAAACTAATATTATTATTTTACCATATTATTGCACAAAATTCAATATTAGATTTCGGTATTTGCAAACTGGGCATACGAAAAAATTATAGAACAAATAATTGATAATTATTTTCCCCTATGTTATTATAAAACCACAAAAATAACAAATGCAATAAAAACTAATTTATAATTATATAGGGGGTTAAAATGGGACTAAAACTAAGAAATGTATCTAAAACATTTGCAGGAAAAAAAGCAGTTGATAATATTTCACTAGAAATAAACACACCTGGTGTATATGGTTTATTAGGATCAAATGGTGCAGGAAAAAGTACTACCATCAGAATGATATTAGGAATTTTAAAAAAAGATGAAGGTGAGATTTCATGGAATGGAAAACAGGTAAACAGAAAAAGTGTTAATTTTGGATATTTGCCAGAAGAAAGAGGAATATATCCAAAAACTAAAGTGTTTGATCAATTGATGTATTTTGCAGAATTAAAAGGAATGAATAAAAATGATGCCAAAGAATCAATAGAAAAATGGGCAAAAAAATTAAAAGTAGAAGAATACTTAAATATGACAGCTGAAAAACTTTCAAAGGGAAACCAGCAAAAAATTCAATTTATGACAGCAATAATTCATAATCCAGAATTGATTATATTAGATGAGCCATTTAGTGGTTTAGACCCAGTAAATTCAGAAATATTAAAAAATATAATAATAGAATTAGTAGAAAGTGGAAAATATGTTATAATGTCATCTCATCAAATGGTTACTATTGAAGAATTTTGTAGTAATATATTAATTTTAAAAGAAGGAAAAACAATTTTGCAGGGAAATTTAAAAGAAATTAAGGATTCATATCCTGCAAACAGAGTAGAAATACATGTTAATCAAAATATTGACAATTATATTAAAGAATATGGTTTAGAAAATATAAATGAAAAAAATAATGAATATATTATAAAAATAACTGAAGAAGGAACTGCTCATAAACTATTAAATAAATTAATATTAGATGGAGTAAAGGTAAGTAAATTCGAAATTATGAAACCTACTTTAAATGATATATTTATAGAAAAGGTAGGTGAGTAAAATATGAAAGAAACAATAACAGTAATGAAATTTACAATAAGTGAAATGATTAAAAGAAAATCATTTGTAATATCTACTTTAATTATTTTAGTATTAATAGTATTAGGTTTTAATGTACCTAATATGGTAAAAAATATAAAAGGTGAAGATAGTGGTGATAAAATATTAATAGTTGATAATCAAAATATTTTTGAGGGAAAGCTAGAAAATTTAAAAGATATGGGGTTTGAATATGATATTGAAATAGGACAAGAAAATTATGAACAAATAAAACAAAAAATAGAAGAAAACCAAATAGATTCAGCTATTATTATAGAATCAAATAATAATAATTATAAAATTAGATATATTGTAGAAAGTAAAACAATGATGGATGGTGTGCCAGAAGATATAGTAAATAGTATTAATACATTATATTCTAATATTCAAATTGGAAAACTAGGGTTAACAGAAGCAGAACTACAATCTATAACTCCAAATTTTGAATTTAGTTTAGAACAAACAGATGAAGAAGAAGTAAAGGGAAATGTACTTGTAATGATGATAATGTCAATTGTATTTTTTTATGCAATATATTTTTGTGCTTATCAGGTTTCAAGTTCAATAACAACAGAAAAAACATCAAGAATAATGGAAACATTAGTTACTTCTACAAGTCCTAAAACTATTATATGGGGTAAAACCCTTGGAATAGGGCTAGTAGGTTTAGTTCAGATGATATTGATAATAGGAACAGCATTATTTAGTGCAAAAATGTTTTTAGATGAACAACTGATAAATTCTGTACTAGATATGTCTAATATTACAATTTCATTAGGTATAATAACCATAATTTATTTTGTTTTAGGATATTTGGCATATTCATTACTATATGCTTTAACTGGTTCAACAGTAAGCAAACCAGAAGATATTAATTCAGCAAATGCTCCAATTGCAATTTTATCTGTAGTAGGATTTTATTTATCATATTTCACAATGATAAATCCAACAAGTCAATTAAATGTTTATGCATCATTATTACCAATTTCTTCACCATTTTGTATGCCATTTAGAGTAATGATGGGATTAGCAAGTACAAAAGATATTATTATGTCTATTTTAATTTTAATTATTACAATATTGATAATTGCAAAAATTGCTATAAAAATATATTCATCAGCAATTTTAAATTATGGAACAAAGTTAAGTTTTAAAAATCTTTTTGGTATATTTAAAGATAAGAAGAACTAAATTATATAAAAATAATAGTGGTTATAAATATGATAAAAAGGATGAATAGTGTTTTATTCATCCTTTTATAATAATATTCCTTTTTGAATTATTTATGTTATTAATATTTTCATATCTGTCAGAAATAATAATATATTCTTGTTTATTATCAAATTTGATTTCAATAGATTTGGTATAATTGTTATGTGTAATTTCATTAATAATTAAACTTGCATTACAAGAATTTATAGTTTCAAAGGTAGTTATAAATCCAATTCCAGTACCACCTTCACTTTCATGTGTAGAAGCGGGTTTTAATCCAAGATTTAATAATGTATCAATTTCAAAAGGTATACCACTATCAAAAACACATAATTCATATGATTCATCTTTTATTCCAAATACTACCATAATACTTTTATAAGTATTTGAACTATGGTTTATGGCAATAATTGCATTTCTAATTAAATCACCAAGTAATGTTTCTAATTGATTTTGGGGGATTAAGTTATTTATCATATGTTGTATATTGCAATCTATTTTTAAGATGAATTCAATATTATTTTTAGTACATTCTGATTGCATATAAGATAACATATCATCTATTTCAATAATATTTGTTTTTGTAAGTTTTGGTTGAGTATAGGTTTTAGCAGAATATTCATCTGATAGTTTATTTATTCTATCTAAAAGATTTCCATAATCTTCACCAAATTCAGTATTAAATGATGAAGAAGTTTGTTTTATTAAATCATCTAGCTTTTTTCTTAATGCTTCTTGTCTGTGATAAAATTCATGGTTTGATTTTATGAGTTTTTGTTTTTCTTCAAGAGCTGTTTGTAGTTTTTGTTTGGTGTCTTGTAATTCTTGTTCGCAGTCTTTTAGGGTGTTATATATAAGTTTTTGCTTTTGGTATAGGATAAAGATTCTTCTAATGATAGGAATAAGTATTATAGAAGAACATACTAAAGATATAAAAATTATATCACGTGATAAAATCTTATAATTTCCAAGTAAAAAGCAAGTAATAATAACTATAAAACTAGCTATAAGTATAAATAAATCAAAGTAATTATTATAATCTTTATTATTCAAAAATGGAAAACCATTTTTAAACCTTTTAATTCTAAAAAAATAGTGTACTGTAATAAATTGCAGTATAGATATTAATAGAAGTAGGATAGTGTTATTAAATGTATCAAAATTAAAAATAAGAAAAATTATTGTCCATATTAAAGTTGAAATTAATAAAGTAATATAAGATAATGAAGCCGAGATTATAGTTATTATTAAGCATGAACTAAACTTATAATGAGTAAGTAGAGTAAAGAATATACTATATAAAACAAATACACTAATCCATAGTGTAAATCCAGGAAAAATTTTTTTGAAGCATGTCACCATTATAGATACTAGAATTGAAAAAGTGAAAATAAATAAATTCTTCAATAAATTACAGCTTTTTAATTGAGTTACTTTTATGTATATATAACTAAGTGATAAGGTAATTCCAAAAGTTTTTATAAATGTATTAATAAATATTGAATTCATATGTCCTCCTTTATTATAAATTTGTATAATTATATAATAAAAACAAAAAGTAATCAACCATTACTTTAATTTGAAAGTAATAGTTGATTTTTAAATGTGTGTAAACCAATGATATTATAGTCCCATTACCCATGCAACAGTTTCAACAAGTTTATCCCACCAAGACATACAAATCACTCCTTTTATAGTATTTGCACAAACCTTGTGCATATAAAAAGGATATCATCGTGATAGCCCAAAATAGCTGAAATGAGAGATTACAAAACAAATGCAAAAGCTACAAAAAAATAATAAAATATGACAAAATGTGACAAAATATGACAAACAAAAAATAATAGAATAAATAGACGTAATTACATATATAGGATTAAATGCATGTAACTAAATATCAGGTTATAGAAATAGAAAATATAAAAAGGTATAAATAAAGATGTAAAAAACAAAGAATATAAAAATATAAACATATAAGAAAATAAAGATATAAGAATATAAGAATATAAAAATATAAATATATAAGAAAATAAAAATATAATAATATAAAGATACAAGAAAATAAAAGTATAAGAATATCAAGATATGAAAATATGAAAAAATAAAGATATAAGAAAAGAAAAATATGAGAATATAAGAATATATAAATATCAAAAAAAGCACTTTACTTAAGTGCTTTCTTAATCTTATTCGCATAATAATAAACAAACTCAGTAGGTGTAGGAACACCAGTTTCATAATTAATCTTAGCTGTATAATAAGTTTCTAAATCCTCCAAACTTGAAAATCTCCAAGCATGTAAAATAGCATTTTGCATATTTCTACTAATAGTACTACTAGCACGCTTATATTTATTTATCAAATATTGAACAACACTAATCTTTTCACCACCATTTTCATTAGTAATTAAATAATAAATTGCATCATGTAAATATGTTCTACCTTTTAAATGTAATCCAATACCAATTAAATCTAGCTCCTCATTAATCATATTAGAAATCTTTTCTTCATTTTCTTCAGTATCTTCAACAACAATATTACCAGTAAAAGAAGTATCTTCACTATACCCACTAATCAATACCAAAGTATTAATCACATTTTCAACACTATAATTTTTCTGTTTTTTATAAAAAATTAAATCAACACCTTTATCATGTAAATAATCATAAATAGTATTTGATGAAACAACAGTATTAACAACTAATTTAGGCTTTTTAGCAAACCTCATCTTTTGTAAAGTTTCTATTAAACCAAAGGTATTTGAATTACCAGTACCATTGTGTAATTCAATATCTAAAATTACAGCATCTGGTAAATTAGTTTTTATTAATTTTAGAGCCTCAATATCAGAATCTGTTATTGCTACAAGATTTACATCATTTCTAGTTTTTATATATTTTTCAAACTTTAAACATTCAGATTTATCATCTTCAACTAATAGTACATTAAGAATTTTATTACTCATTTTACCATCATTCCTTCCTAAACTTCATCTAATCTATTTTCAAAATCATAATAACATATTCATTTGCAGAATTCTACAAAATTTTTGCATTAATTATCAAATTTTATCAATAGCAAGTATAGTAGAATTAATATTAATTAATCAGGTTATATAATATGGTATATAAAAGTAAAAATATAAATTCAACCAAAGAAAGGAAAGGAATTTTAAATGAGTAAAAATATAGAATTAATGGAACAAATTGGGGAAAGAATTAGAAATATTAGAAATGAACTAAAAATGAATAAAGAGTCTTTAGCTAGAGCTTTGGGTGTTACAGGTCAATTTTTAGGTGTTGTAGAAAGTGGAAGAAGTAATATTTCATATGATAAATTAAAAAAACTGTGTGATATTAGTGGATATTCTGCTGATTATATTTTATTTGGTAGAAATAATGAGATTATTTCTGAAACTAAAAAAGGTTTAGAGGAATTTTCTAATGAGCAAATTCAAGATGCATGTGAAATAATTAGTAAAATTGCAGTTTTTATGAAAAACAATAAAGAAAGTTTTGAAAATGATGAACAGCAGAATTAGAAATCTTTTTCCATAATATGAAATTATAAAAATTTAAAATGATAAAAAAAATCTTTTGATTTTGATAAAAATATAAAAAATAAAAAAATATATAAATGAATACAATATTTACAAAATGAAAATACTATATTTGACATAAAACCATTATTTTGGTAATATATGTATAAAAATACAAAAGTACCAAAATAAGGAGTAATAGAAATGAACGAAAAAATAGACTTTGACTTTAATGTACCACAATATATTATAGATGAATTAGATGAATATATTCAAGATGTAAAAAATGGAAAATATAGATATATGAAACTTGAGAATATAAAGGCCTTAACAGGTCTTGCTAGATTAAATAATAGGATTACCAAAGAACAAGGAGATTATATATTAGAAAAGATTCAGCAAATTTAATTTTAAAAAAAATTTTCCAACATTTAGAAGATCTACTCTTTTTTTATTAGATTAATTTTTTTCTTTAGTCTGTTTATTTCAATTTTCAAATTTTTGATTTTCTTTATCATTACTATTTACTACTTTTCACATAACAAAATTTTGTAGAGTAGTCAAATTCAATAGTTATGTAATGCTGGAAAATATATTAATATGCAGTGAGTGCGCAGTTTGGCGCTCCCAAATAAAATCTTTCACAAAACCCAAGCGCCAGCAAACGAACGGAATATTAATATATTTTCCAGCATTACATAACTATTGAATTTGACGGCCTATTGCAAAAGAATCAAACACTAACCCTTTATCTATTAATTAAATAAAAAACACTTGCAAATTGAAAAAAAATATGGTAAAATATGCATATTGCAAAAGCAATATACCTTATACTTGGTTATAGGAGAAACACCGCTATAACTCAGTTTAGGGCAAATTAATAAAATAGGAGGTGCTATATAAAAATGACAAAGGAAAGAAAACAAGAAATAATTAACACTTATAAAAGAGATGAAAATGATACTGGTTCACCAGAAGTTCAAATAGCTCTTTTAACAGAAAGAATAAATGAACTAACAGAACATCTAAAAATACATAAAAAAGATAATCACTCAAGAAGAGGTCTTTTAAAAATGGTAGGTGCTAGAAGAAATTTATTAAACTACTTAGCAAAAAAAGATGTTCAAAGATATAGAGATATCGTTGAAAAATTAGGATTAAGAAAATAAAAAATCATTGGACGTTTTGCTCTTTTTTAGCTAAACGTCCTTATTTATATAATAATTAATAAAAAAAAATTTATAATAATAAAAAGGTGTTAAAAATAATAAATGCAATTATTTGTTAGAAGTAGCTTGGAAGAAGAATACTAAGAATAGTATTTTTCCTCGAGGTTACCCTATCAAATAAGTTGCAAATAAAAAAGGAGAGATATAATTTATGTTTAAAGTTTATGAAACAGAATTAGCAGGAAGAAAATTATCCATTGAAACAGGAAAAATTGCAGGATTAGCAAATGGAAGTGTAATGGTTAGATATGGAGATACTGTTGTAATGGTAAATGTTACAGCTACTAAAGAACCAAAAGATGGAATTGATTTTTTCCCATTATCAGTTGATTATGAAGAAAAATTATATGCTGTTGGAAAAATTCCAGGAAGTTATCAAAAAAGAGAAGGAAAACCAGCAGATAAAGCAATACTAACATCAAGAGCAATAGATAGACCACTTCGTCCATTATTTCCAAAAGATTTTAGAAATGATGTTTGTGTTGTTGCAACAGTATTATCAGTAGAGCAAGACAATTCACCAGAAGTATGTGCTATGATAGGTGCATCTGCAGCATTATCAATTTCAGATATTCCATTTGGTGGACCAACAGCTGCAGTAAATGTTGGATATGTTGATAATCAAATAATAATAAATCCTACAGCAGAACAAAGAGAAAAAAGTAGACTAACTTTAACTGTTGCAGGAACATTAGAAAAAATTACAATGATTGAAGCAGGAGCAGATGAAATACCAAATGATATAATGTTACAAGCTATAAAAACAGCACATGTTGAGATTAAAAAAATATGTAACTTTATTTCAGAAATGAAAAATGAAATTGGAAAACCAAAATTTGAATATAAATCATTTGAAGTAGATCCAGAAATATATAATGAAGTAGAATCTAACTTCAAAGATAGAATGTATAAAGATGTACAAGCTCAAGATAAAGAGGTAAGAGATGCAAATATAGAAAAAATAACAGAAGATGTTATATCATATTTTACAGAAAAATATGGTGAAGAAAAATTGGAAGAAATACAAGCAGATGTTTTAGAAAGTATTCATAAATTGGAAAAATTATGTGTTAGAGAAATGATATTTGTTGAACACAAACGTCCAGATGGAAGGGGATTAACAGATTTAAGACCTCTTTCTTGTGAAGTTGGTGTATTACCTAGAGTTCATGGTAGTGCAATTTTTACAAGAGGACAAACTCAAGTAATGTCAATTGCAACACTTGGAATGAAAAGTGAAGAACAAATGTTAGATGGAATAGATGAAGAAGAAAGTAAAAGATATATGCATCAATATAATTTCCCATCATATAGTGTTGGAGAAGCTCGTCCATCAAGAGGTCCAGGAAGAAGAGAAATAGGACATGGAGCTTTAGCAGAAAAAGCATTAGTTCCAGTAATCCCTTCAGAAGAAGAATTCCCATATGCAATAAGAGTTGTATCTGAAGTACTATCTTCAAATGGTTCAACATCACAAGCAAGTATATGTGGAAGTACACTTGCACTAATGGATGCAGGTGTTCCAATTAAAAAACCAGTAGCTGGAATTTCAACAGGTTTAGTTACTAGTAAAGATAATCCAAATGAATGGGTAATGCTTACAGATATTCAAGGAATAGAAGATTTCTTTGGGGATATGGACTTTAAAGTTGGTGGAACTAAAGATGGTATTACTGCAATTCAAGTTGACATTAAAACAGATGGTTTAACATATGATATAATAGAGCAAGCTTTTGAAAGAACAAAAGTTGCTAGAGACTATATTTTAGATGAAATTATGTTAAAACAAATAGATAAACCAAGAGCTGATATATCTAAATATGCACCAAGAATATTAACAACTACTATTAATGTAGATAAAATAAGAGATGTAATAGGACCTGGTGGAAAAATGATAAACAAAATAATTGAAGAAACAGGTGTAAAAATTGATATTGAAGATAATGGTTATGTTTGTGTATATTCATCAGATACTGATAATGGAAAAAAGGCATTAAAAATGATTGAAGATATAGCAAAAGATATTGAGGTTAATGGAATTTATGATGGTGTAGTTACTAGAATAATGCCATTTGGAGCATTTATAGATGTTGGTGGAGGTAAAGAAGGGTTACTTCATATTTCTAAAATATCTAGTAAAAGGGTTGATAAAGTTGAAGATGTGCTTTCTGTTGGTGATGAAGTTACTGTTAAGGTTATAGAGATTGATAATCAAGGCAGAATTAATTTATCAATGAAGGAACTTGAAGCAAATAATATTAGTGAAGAATAGTTAGTTTAGAGAAATTTAGTATAAGTTCCCTAATTTTCCAATATCCCAAAATTTATAAAAAAGTTGTCGAAATATGTTGAAAAAAATCTAAAGAATAGTATAATTATAAATAGGATAAAAATAATAAAAAAGGGAGAGAAAAATGGAATATTTATATATTTTACAACAAGCAATGGTTTGGATTATAACTATTTATTGGGTTTACCAGCTAATAATTAGTTTATGTAGCCTAATAAAAGTAAAAGAAAAACCTTTGGTTGAAGATAAAGAACATAGATTTATGATGATAATTCCTGCCCATAATGAGGAAAAAGTTATTGCAAATCTGGTTGAAAGTTTACAAAATCTAGATTATGATAAAAATTTATATGATATTTATGTAATAGCAGATAATTGTACAGATTCTACTGCAAAGATTGCCAGAGATTGTGGAGCTATAGTATATGAAAGATTTGATGAAAATCATAAAACAAAAGGGTTTGCTCTTCAATGGTTTTTACAACAAAAAATTGAAGAAGATGCACAATATGATGCATTTTGTATATTTGATGCAGATAATATAGTTGACAAAAATTTCTTAAAGGCAATGAATAAAAAATTAAATCAAGGTGAAGATGTAGTTCAAGGATATAGAGATATAAAAAATCCATCTGATACATGGATAAGTGCAGGATATGCAATTTTCTATTGGACAATGAATAGATTTTATCATTTAGCAAGATATAACTTAGGTTTATCACCATTAATAAATGGAACAGGTTTTATGGTAAAATTTGATGTTGTAAAACCAGAGGGTTGGCAAACAAAAACACTTACTGAAGATATAGAATTTTCACTTAAAAGAATTATAGCTGGAAAAAAATTAGGTTGGGCAACAGATGCTATAGTCTATGATGAACAACCAATAGGATTTAAACAATCATGGTCACAAAGGTCAAGATGGACTATTGGTCATATGCAATGTTTAAAAGAGTACACTAAACCATTAGCTGTAGCAGTAAAAGATAATAAAACAGTAATGAATTTTGATGGTTTATTATATATGTTAGGAAGTATTCCAATGTTTGTATTAACTATAATCTTATTAATATTAAATGTAGTAATATATCTTACAAATGGAATGACTTTTACAGAATTATTATGGAATGGTTTAAGGTATGTAATACCAACATTTTTAGTACCAATATTTACAGGAATTATGATAATGATTATAGATAAAAAACCAATAAGACCAATGATTAAAGGCTTAGTTTTATATCCTTTATTTTTAGGTTCATGGCTAGTAATCAATTTTAAATGTTTATTTAAAAGACAAACAAGTTGGGAAAAAATTGAGCATAATGTCTCAAAATCTATTGAAGATATGAATAAATAAATTTAATTGAATATAATGTAATTACTATAAAAGTTTGTATATAATGAAATAAAAAAGAAGTAATTGATCTAAAATTACTTCTTTTTTATGCTGACATATACAATAAAAAATTAGATTGATAAATATATTATGATAATACATACTTATATTTGGTCAACTAGTATAATGCAACAAAAAAATTAAATGATGTGGAGAGAGAATATTCATGGATAAAGAAATTATAGATAAAATCTTTGGCGCTATAGAAAATGAAAATTATGAATACTTATGTAATTTAGTAGATATAACACAACCTTTTGTAATAGAATATATGTATCAAATTGAAAAACATATATTTTCAAATATAATGAGAAAAATAGAAAAAGAAGGAGATTTCAACTATTTTTTAACAAAAAAATATACTAATATAGATACATTTTGTGATTTGATAGTATATTCAACAAATATTGAAGAAATAAAGGCTTGTATAAATGAACGAATAGAATTAGGTTTAACTTCTTTAGATGTTAAAAGTTTAATATTAGCAACAAAAGATAAAGAATATATAAAACAATGTATACAAAACAAAGACGAGTTAGGTTTTAATTCATATGATATTATTAACTTAATATTAGCAACAAAAGATAAAGATTATATAAAAGAATGCATAGATAATAAAGATGAGTTAGGCTTAGGTTTTTATGATATTCAAGACTTAATATTGGCAACAGAAGATAAAGAATATATAAAAAAATATGTAAGAGAACTTATAATAGAACGTGATAGATTAAGTTGTAGTATCTATGGTAGTATTACATATGATATAGTTACATTAATATCAGCAACTAAAGATACGGAATATATAAAAAAATTTATAGATAACAGAGATGAGTTTGATTTTGATTCTTATAATATAGTTACACTTATATCAGCAACTGAAGATAAAGAATACATAAAAAGTGTTATATCAAAACGAATGGAATTTGGACTTAATTCATATGATATTATTATATTGATATTAGCAACAAAAGATAGAGAATATATAAAAGAATGTATAGATAAAAGAGATGAATTAGGTTTAGATTTTGTTGATATTAAAGTATTAGAATTAGAAACAAAAGATAAAAAATATATAGAAAAATATATAAAAGAATATATGGCAAAAACAGAATCTATATCATTAGACTCAGGTGAAATTGTAAGTTTGATATTAGCTACCAAAGATAAAGAATATATAAAAGAGTGTATATCTAAACAAAAGGAATTAGGCTTAAATTGCAATCAAATTGTAAGTTTGATATTAGAAATCAATGATAAGGAATATATAAAAGAATGTATAGTTAAACAAAAAGAATTAGGCTTAGATTCTAGTAAAATTGTAAGATTAATATCAAAAAGCAAAGATAAACAATATATAAAAGAATGTATAGATGATGAAAGTTTAAATTTAGATAAAAAAACTAAAACAAAATTAACATTAATTTCTAATCCTGATGAAATTATAGAACAAATAAATATTAAAAAAAGTAATATTATAGATTTGCCAACTGATATGACAATAGGAATAGAAATTGAAAGTTTAGGAACAGAAAGTAGCTTTATAAGCGAAAATGGACATTATTTTTTAGAGAATTGGAAATGTATAAATGATAGAAGTATAAGTTCTAATAAAAGTAATGAAACTGGAATAGAAACAGTTTCTCCAGTTTTATCTGGTTCAAATGAGGATACAACAAAAGAAGTTGTTAAAACAGCTACATTACTAAAAATGTTAGGACAATATGCAAATGATACTTGTGGAGGTCATATACATATTGGTGCAGATTACTTAAAAAGTGTTGAAGCTTGGCAGAATTTAATTGAACTATGGTCAAATACAGAAATGTTATTATATATAATAGGAAATGAAAAAGGATATATTCCAAGAACAGAAGTTATTCAATATGCACAGCCTATATCAAGAAGTATAGAAAAAGCTTTAAATACAGATAGTATAAATTTGGAAAATGAAACTGATTTACAACAATTTAAAGATACAATTTGCGAGTTTCAAGAAGATAGATATAAAGGAATAAATTTCCAAAATCTAGTACCAGGTGGTAAAGGGACAATAGAATTTAGATTAGCAAATGGTACAGTTAATCCTGAAACATGGATAGAAAATATTAATTTATTTGGTGGGATTGTAAGAGCAGCACAGGAATTAGCTAATATACAATGTAAAGATATTAATGAAATAACAAAAGAAGAAAAATGTAAATTAAGGTCTTTTGAAAAAATAAAAAGTGAAGATTTAAGTGAAAGTGAAAAATTAGAATTATTGTTGTTTTTGGTTGTAAATGAATCTAATAGAAATATTTATAGAAAAAGATATAAAATTAATAGTAAATTACTAAATGAAGATCCACAATTAAAAGAAGTAATAAAAAAAAGAACAGCAAAACATAATATTAGAATTTCAAAAAATGAGATATTGAAACATTTTTTATTGGGAGAAGAAAGAATTACAGGACAAGAAATGGAAATAACAGAAAAAGTAAACTTATCTAAATTAAAAGAAAATATGCAATTAAATTCTAAGCCAAAAAATTATAGATAGAAAATATGTGAAAGTCCTATACAGTATCTGATAGTGATGAACTGTTAGCGAATGATGAGGGGGTACATCATAATGATAATATGTCGAAAAATGCAGTAATTTGATATACGAAATATGTTGATATTAGATATAAAGTGTGGTATATTAAGAATATAAAAATTAGAAAATTTATTATTTCAAAAAATTTTATTCCATATTTTTATATAATAGATGTCATTTATAAATATTATCATCTTAATATTTCAAGATTTTCAAAAAAATAAAATTATAAGTAGTTGTTGCAAGACTAAAAATATTAACTGAAGGAGTGATAATTATAGAATTGGAAATAAGTAATCAATTAAATTATAGTAGGAAAACAGATATTAAAACAGAAAATTTAATACAAGAATTGCAAAATTCAATTGATTATATTAAAAGTGATTCACTATCCAAAGATGAAATTATATTAAATTACTATAATCAAAAATTAGCAGTTTCCCAGCTTTTCACTGATGCGATGATAAAAGTGGAAAAACAATTATTTAAAACATGGGATTTAGATGGAGCAATAAATGTGGATTATATTGATAATGAGCATGAATCAGTAATATCGGTAATAAAAAAGAATTTAACAAGTAAGTTTGAAAATGCAAATAGTATGTCAGAAGTCAATAATGAAAGTATATTAAACAAGTGTAAAAATGAAATTATCAAATATTTTTATACAGAATTAGATGAATATGCAAAAGAGTATGATCTATCAGATAAATTATTAGAAAATATAAAAAATGATGTGCCTAATCTAGTAGATAAGAATTTTGACTCTGTGGTAGATAAAATTTTTAATGATAATGTCAAAGATAAATTAAATGATTTATGTGATCAATTAGAAGATTTATATAATAAAGAAGAATTTTCAAAAATGAACAAGGTTGCAAATAAAATATCAAAATATATGTCAGAAAAAACAACAATATATAAAGACAGTAATCTTTTTGAAAGATTAAGAATAAGCATATCTAAAGTTCAAGCTATACAAGATAAATTAAGAAATGGAGAAAGTGGCAAATTAAGTGAATCAGAAGAAAATATGATAGTGAAATTGGATAAAGAACTAATGAAAAGTTTGGAAAAAAATTTTACAAGTCAAAACATACTATTTAAATCTAATATTTCTTTGTCAAAATTTAATATTGAAACAAAACTGTATGAAAAACTTTTAAAAAAATTAGCAAAGAATAATTAAAATCAAATAATGTTGGTTGAAAAATACAAAAATTATGTTATACTTATAGAAATAAAATATATTAATATTATTTATTTAAATATTTGAAATAAAATGGAGGAGCAATAAATTGAAAACTATACAAGAATATTTAAAAAATTGTAATAGAAAAGAAATAATAGACATGTATATTTATAAATATGCATTTACTTCAGAGCTTATTGAAAAAAAATATGAAAATATTACATGTGGTGAAATTAAAAAAAAGTATACTGAAATTTTGAACAAATATATTGATAAACTAATATCTATTGAACCAAATGTTGATGATGAAGAAATATGGATTTTATTATCAATACATGCGTATGGTGAGTTTGATGATAATATTCAACATTTATTAATAAAAAAATCCGATTTATTAAGCAAGGACGATATAGAATCTGTAGAGTCATATGCATATAATTTATCACCTTTTGAGGAGATACTCATGTTTTATGTCGCAGATACATATTTAACACAATACGAGATAAATGATTTATTGGTTGATTTTTTATATGAATCATCATGGACAGGGTTTGAACATGAAAATCTTAATCAGATAATTGAGGATTTAGAAGAATCCTTAAGAGAAGTAGACGAGAATAAGGCAAATTCTAAATCACTTTATTCTACAGAAGAGATATTTAAGCAATTGGAAGAAAAATACGATTTTGAATTTGAAAAGAAAGATGAAAAACAAGAAAAAGCATATGAAAAATTTTTAAAAAATCTTATGGAATATAATAAGATATGTAAAAATATAGAATTAAAAAAATTAAAAGATTTATTAGTAGAACAATAATTGGTATCTTATCTCATAATTAAATTGTATATTGTTTATAGAAAATAAAGGTGAATATGATAGAATAAAACAAAAATGGCTCTGATTGGACTAAAAAATTATAAAAATAACAAGGTTAAACATAGTTGATGGAATAAAAGGAAGAATATATTGGGAATTTTAAATTATACAGAAATTTAATGTAAGGAGTGAAAAACTTGAATAATATTGTTAAATTTGATGAAAACTATAAGAATTTTTTCCCAATTCTCATTCTTTTTCAGAAACAAATCTTAGATATATGAGAAGCTTTTATGAGCTATATAGTGACATTAAAAATCTTCCTCAATCTGGGGAAAATTTATATAATGAAATTTCTCCCCAAGTTGGGGAAGATTTAGAATTAAATATTTTTTTAATTCCGTGGGGACATAATAAACTAATTATAGATAAATGCAAAAATAATCAGAAAATGGCTCTATTTTATGTACAGAAGGTACTTGAAAATAATTGGTCAAGAAATGTTTTGTTGAACTTCTTAGATACAAATTTATATGAAAGAGAAGGTAAAGCAATTACTAACTTTAATAGACTTCTTCCTGACACACAAGGAGAGCTGGCTCAAGCACTAACAAAAGCTACGTTGTTTTAGAAGTAAAAGTTAGTAAATTTGATTCATCTTATGCAGGACAACTTGGTACTTATGTAGTTGCTGTAAATCATCAGTTAAAAGGTGAAAATGATAATCCTTATGGTGAGGTAATTTATTCAAGATAAACATTTTATTCCTGGGAAATTTAGGTAGTAAAAAAATATCATAATACAACCCCTGTGCGAATACAATTAAACAAAAGTATTTACATGGGGGTTTTCATATGAGGAATTATTCAATAGAACAACGTGCATGTAATTTAGCACATTATATAGTAGAATCAAAAGATACAGTAAGAGGAGCTGCTAGAAAATTTGGAGTTTCTAAATCAACAGTACACACGGAAGTAACACTAAAGAACGGTAGAAATAAATTGACGTCGAAAACTTTGTTTTCGTCACGGCAATTATATGGCTGTGCCAATTGAACAAGTTATTCCACAAAGTATTGAAATTAAAAAAGTTTTTCTAGCAGAAAAGAATCCAGTTGTGAAGTTGGGGTTGGTAATTAAATAATAAAATCAGTAAAGCTTTAAGAATAAAATCTTAAGGCTTTATTTTTTTGACCTAAAATTATATCAAAACAAATTTAAAAAGCCACAGAATCGATTGTGAGGCAAATCAAAGTTAAATGAAAGACCAACTATAAAAAGTCAAGCATTTTTTGAAAAAAATCAAAAAAATTTTTAAGAAAAAAATAAGCATCATA
>CANPWE010000006.1 GCA_947581895.1 uncultured Clostridia bacterium
CATACTTATCTTGGATTTTTTGACTGCCTCCTGCAAAAGCATTACATAACTATTGAATTTGACTACTCTACAGAATTTTTTTATGTGAAAAGGATTAAATTGTAACCTTAGAACTGATTGGTTTTTGGGGGATTGGTTTTCGGGGATTGGTTTTCGGGGGATATTGACATTTTTTTGATAAAGTGGTATAGTGAAAGAGTAAGATTGTGTCAAAAGATAAAATAATTTGGAGGTGAGAAAACATGAACAAAATCACCAAAAACCGTAAAAAAGTAATATTAAAAGATGTTCAGTTTTCAAATATAAATAATAATAAGCATAGAAACAGGAAAATCTATGTGCGTTTTTAGTGCACATTAAATTTCCTGTTTTTTGTATTATTATGAAAATTATATCTCTGGTAGATGAAAACCAAATTATATCAAAATAACTTATAAATATTGAAAATCTTACAAATTTTAGTGAAATGAGGGGGTGGGATTATCAAAAGGACAAGTAAAAGATTATTTGTATTAGGAATTATCTTTTCTGTGCTTATGAGTGTATCTGGAATATATGCAGGAACTGTTCAAATAACAAATGGCTCGTTTCATACTGGTGGTGTAAGTATACAGGTTCAAACATATACGTTAAATAGTAATAATGAAGAAGTTAAATATGAAGATGAAGTTGTTATGCCATCAGATATTATATCATTTATCCCCAAAATTGAGAATAATGGTGATAGTTGTTTTGTAAGGGCACATATCTTTTATATAAATGAAAATATAGATGCTAGTGATTATATTACTGGAATGTCAAGTGATTGGGAAAAACGTGGTGAGTATTATTATTATAAAAAGCCATTAAATGAAGGTGAAACATTAAAGCTGTTTGATACATTAGAAATCCCAAGTAATATATATGAAATTATAAATGGTGAAAAAATAAAAATTGATATTATAGCAGATGTAGTTCAAGAAAAAAATTTTGAACCAGATTATGAAAAAAGTGACCCATGGAATGGAGTAGTACCAGTAAAAAGTGTAAATACAAAATATGATATAGATACAAATACTAATTCAAATATTACAATAAGATATGAAAATGGGGCTAATGAGGATATAGAAATTCCAAGCAACTTTTTTGAAGATATGAAAAGGATAATGCCTGGTGACAGTTACAGTAGTAGCTTAAAAATAAAAAATACAAATAAAAAAGGTGCAAAATATTATTTCAAATGTAACATAGAAGACAAAGATGAAAGTATAAAAGAATTATTAAACAATTTAGAATTAGAAATAACAAATGAAAAAGGGCAAGTGTTATATAATGACAAGGTAAAAAATAATGAAAATATCTTGCTAGGAGAATTTAACAAAGGAGAAGAAGGCAAATTAGATTTTAAAATAAAAGTATCAAATCAACTTACAAATCAATATGCTAACTTAAATGAAAAATTAAATTATGTATTTTCAGTAGACTATGAAAAAATATATACAGAAAACAATAATGTTGTTAATTTAGATAAAACAAACCCACAAACAGGGGACAAAATTAATGTGGCTATGACAATATTTTTAATTTCTGCTATTGGTTTAATAATAGTATTAATATTAGACTATAGAGAAAAAAGAAATATTGAGTAGTATAAATAAATCTAAAGAGGAAAGGAGAAATGTATTATGAATAAGAAAAAATCAATTGCAGTAGCTATAGTATTAGTATTGGTATTGGCAATAGGAGGTATGCTTGCTTACTTTACAGACACAGATGAAGCAAAAAACACATTTACTATTGGTAAAAATGTAAATATTACATTAGAGGAAAATCAATGGCATGACGAGGATGCACAAAATATACTTCCAGGAGCAACTATTAATAAAAACCCAACAGTAAAAGTTGATAAAGATTCATCAAGTGCTTATGTATTTGTTACAGTAACAGTTCCATGCTATGATAAAGATAAAGATGGAACAGTAGATACACCACTATTTTCATTTGTTGGATTAGATAGTTCAGACTGGACTGAAATAAACACAGTAGCATCAGTAGATACTACAAAGAAATCAATTACACACACATATGCTTATACTAATGGAAATAATAATGAAATGAAGGCAGTACCAGCAGATGGTGCAACATCAGCTGTATTTAATGGTGTTAAATTAGATGAGAATTTAACAGATGAGCAAAGAAAAACAGCAGATGGAACAAGTATTGATGTTAAAGCTTATGGTATTCAAACAGAAAATTTAGGACAAACTGACCCAGCAGAAATATTTAAATTATTTACTCCTGCAGAATAAAATAAAAAAATAAAGGAATAAATGTTATGGAAAAATTAAAAAAAGTCATCAAGGTATTTGTCAATACCTTGATGACACTAATTCTAATTATAGGATCAATTTTTATATTACTATACTTAATAGGTATAGAACCATTTGTTGTAGAATCTGGCTCAATGCAACCTACTATCCAAACAGGAAGTTTAAGTTTTATAAATAAACATGTAGAATATCAAGACATAAAAGAAAATGACATAATAGCATATACAGCTTCAAGTGGAGCTAAAGTAACACATAGAGCAATTAAAATAACAGAAGAAGGAATAGAAACTAAGGGAGATAGTAATGAAGTGTCAGATGGAATTACTACAACAAAAAGTAATTATATAGGAAAAAATATTTTTTCTATACCTAAATTAGGATATGTAATAAAGTTAATTCAAACTACAAGAGGAAAAATAATGTTAATAACAATGATAATAGTTATTTTAGTAGCCGGATTTTTAAGTGATGCACAAAAAAAAGAAAAAACAAATAATGCAGAAAAATAAATTACTAAGGCACTTTAGCCTTAGGTAAAAATGTATAAAAATATGAATTTTATAAAAATATAAATTGTATTCATTTTTTCATATAAATTTCTACAATATCTATTAAAGCCTTTTCTAAATATTAAATTTAAAAATTGAATTAAATACATTTTTACCTAAAGCTAAAGTAAAGCTTCAAATATAAACAGAAAAATAAATAGCAAAGGAGGGGTGAAAAATGAAAAATTGTAAACATAATAAGGCTAATTCTAACAAATTAAAAAAGTCAATAAAAAACAAACATGTTAGAATAAATAATATTAAACATAATGATAAAGATAAAGCAAAAACAAGTGTAAAAGCTAAAACAACGACAACAAAGCCTATTGTATTGTTTATTAGATTTTTAATAATAATAACCCTTTTGCTATGTATATTTAATGTAAATAATATAATATCTTATTTTACAGATGTGAAGGCAATAACAAATGAATTTTCAATAAAAGTTAGCTATACAGTAGAATTTAATGCTAATACTGGTGAAGGAGAAATGGAACCACAAGAATTGCCATATAATGAATCAATGCAATTAAGTAAAAATCAATTTACGAAAAAAGGATATTCATTTAAAGAGTGGAATACAAAAGCAAATGGAGATGGACAAGGATATGAAGATTTGGCATCTGTAACCGATTTAGGAAATATAACATTATATGCTCAGTGGGAAATGGATACATATAAGATTGAATATGACTTAGGAGGAGGAACTTTTGATGGAGAAGATCCTGATTATAATCCTAATCCTGACACATATACAGTAAAATCTCTAAGTATTATTTTAAAAAATCCAACCAAAAAGGGATATACTTTTGCTGGATGGAATATAACATATGAAGATGGAAATCAGTATCCATACACATCTATAAAAAATGGCAGTACAGGAAATCTAAAATGTACTGCACAATGGACTGCTCATAAATATAAGATATATTTTTACCAAAATAGGTATTCATCAGACACCAACAGGTTTGATGAATATCAGGAGGTAGAATATGATGTAGAAACACAATTAAGAGCAAACCCTTTTGTAAGGGAAGGATATGAATTTACAGGTTGGAATACAGACAGAAACGGAAATGGAACAGGTTTTTCAGATTGTGGTAATGTATTAAATTTAACAGAGGTTAATAATGGAAGTGTAAATTTATATGCACAATGGAAGGTAAGTGGTGAATTTAATATTGAATATAACTTAGATGGTGGACATGATAATCCAGATGATCCTAATCCTGCAACATATACAGTAGAAACACCAAGTTTTTACTTAAAAGATCCAATAAAAACAGGATATACATTTAAAGGATGGACTGGAACAGACTTAGGTGAAGATCCAGTAAAAGGAGTTTATATATCAAAAGGTAGTACAGGAGATAAAAAATATACTGCACATTGGACACCTCATGTTTGTTCTATACGCTTTTATCGAAATTGGTCAAACTCAGACGGAACAAGTAATGATGAATATCAAAAGATAAATTATGATGAACAAACAAAATTATGGGCAAATACATTTGAAAGACCTGGATATAGATTCGTAAAATGGAATACAAAAAGAGATGGAACTGGTGATAGCTATTTAGATTGTGCTGATGTATTAAATTTATCAGAAGATAATAAAACCATAAATTTATATGCACAATGGGAAAGGGCCCCAGAAACAATTAAGTATGCAGTACAAATTTATGGAATACAACAAGATGAAGGCTCAAATGGTAATAAATTAGGATTAACTTTTGGACCAGCAACAGGAGCAAATTATAATGATGCATATGTAACACATAGATATGAGCTTAATAGTGATGGAACATATAATGTAGTAATAGTAACACATACTATTGGTGAGGATGGTGTTGAATCTACGTCAGAAACAGATTTAATAGATTCAAGTGGAGCCAATGTAACAAGAACAGAGGATGATATGAATAAATACAATGTAAATATACATGATATGAAATGGTCAGATATAGCAACAAAATCACGAGAAGATCCAACAGTATTTACAGATTGTATGTTATGTGGAGATACAAAAAGTGTTCAATTAACTTTAAATACTACAATTGGAGCTCCAAAAAAATATGTACAGCATGGAGATGGAGCAAGCACATTAAACTCATCATTAGAGGGCACTTACAGAAGGTGGAATTTAGGTGGCAAAAATGGAATGGGTAATGGAGAATACTTTTCATCACAAATAAGGGCAGTTTTAATAGGAAAAAATGATGATACAAAAGAAGATTATATAGGAGATGCAAATTTAGATCCAACGCTATGTTTGTATAGTTGTATAGAAAAAGATTTACAGGATGTAATAATAGCAAAAAATGTAAAATGTGCAGCAGGCAAGAACAATAGTGGTAGTCTAGGTGAACGTAAAGATGTAGACAAAATATGGCTATTTTCAGGAAAAGAATTCGGTGGTACAGGAAAGTATAGTGGAAATGAAATTGAAGGAATAGGGGAAGAAAATATTGGATATAGAAAATTTATAGAAGATAACTCTAATTATTATGTAGAACCTTATAATGATGATGATTCGGAAAAAAGACAATGTTATGATGAAAATGGAAAGAAAACAAATTACTTCCTTCGTTCTATCAATAATAATAGTACAAGTCAAGTTATAGAAGTAACTGATGCTCGGAAGAATACAGGTTGCTTATCCATATAATAGTTTGGGATTATCATTTGGTTTCTGTATTGAATAATTTTCTAATCCTTAATATATAAAAACGCAAAAAGTAATTACAAATATGTAATAGATTATTATAAATAGAATATTAAAAACATGAGAAAATTACAAGATAAGATAAAGATATAGTATTACAATAAAAGTAAAATTAAATACATTTGTACCCAAATCCAAATTAAAGCTTAGATTATAAAAAAATAAATAGCAAAGGAGGTTGGTAAAATGAAAAAACGTAGACATTATAAATCTACTTATAAACCAATTATATTGTTAATTAAAATTTTAACAATAATAACTCTTTTGTTATGTATATTTAATATAAAAAATATAATATCTTATTTTACAGATATAGACACAATAATGAATAAATTTTCAATAAGGATTGTATATACAGTTACATTTGACGCTAATACTGGTGAAGGAGATATGCCTCCACAGAAAATAGAGGAAAATTCAAAAAAACAATTAAATGAAAATCTATTTACCAAAAAAGGATACACATTTAAAGAGTGGAATACTAAAGCAGATGGAGGAGGAGAAAGATATGCAAATTCAGCATCAGTTAGTAATTTAGGAGATATAACATTATATGCTCAGTGGAAACCTAATAGCTATAGTATATCATATTACAGAAATCATGATCCAACAGATAATTTATACAATGGTTCAAGTCAAAGTATGACTTATGATGTACCAGCAAATTTATCTAAAAATCCTTATTCTCCTCCAAAAGGATATCGTTTTACTGGATGGAATACAGAAAGGGATGGAAAGGGACAAGGTTTTACAGAATGTGAAGAAGTAAGTAATTTAACAGATGTAGATGGAGAAAAAATAATTTTATATGCACAATGGGAAATAGAAGAATATAAAATTACATATGATTTAGATGGTGGAACTATAGAAGGAGAAGAAAAAAATCCTGAAACATATACAATAGAAACAGATGATTTTACTTTAAAAAGACCTACAAAAAAGGGATATACATTTAATGGATGGCGTGTAAATAATACTACATATGTTGGTGATGTAACTATAAAAAAAGGCCAATATACAGGAGAGCTAAAATGTACTGCGAGATGGACTGCTAATACATATAAAATAAATTTTTATAAAAATATTAGCACATCAGAAAACATTTATACATCACAAACAATGAAATATGATGAATCAGCAAAATTAAAAGGAAATACTATTACAAGAGATGGATATAGTTTTGTTAATTGGAACACAGAAAAAGATGGAAATGGAAAAAGCTATAATGATGGTGAAGAGGTAAAGAATTTAACAGATATAAATGATGGAAGTGTAAATTTATATGCACAATGGCAATTAGAAGAATATAGCATTACATATGATTTAACTGGTGGAACTCTAGGAGAGGAAGAAGAAAATCCTGAAAAATATACAATAGAAACAGATACTTTTACTTTAAAAAATCCAACAAAACCAGGATATACATTTAAAGGATGGACAAAAAACGAAAATACTGGATGGAATCATACAGTAACTATGGAAAAAGGCCAAAATACAGGAAATATAAAATTTACTGCACTATGGACTGCTAATACATATACCATATATTTTTATAGAAATAATAGTGAAACAGAACATTATTCTCAATCACAAGAAATGACATATGATGTATTAGCAAATTTAAAAGAAAATACTATTACAAGAGATGGATATAGTTTTGTAAATTGGAATACACAAAGAGATGGAAAAGGACAAAACTATGTAAATTGTGAAGAAGTAAAAAATCTAACAGCTGAAAATAAGGGAAGTGTAAATTTATATGCACAATGGGAAATAGTAGAATATAGTATTACATATGATTTAGATGGTGGAACTCTAGAAGAAGGAAAAGAAAATCCTAAAACATATACAATAGAAACAGAAACTTTTACTTTAAATAATCCAACAAAACCAGGATATACATTTAAGGGTTGGCAAAGAAAAGGAAATAGTGGATATAGCAATAAAACATCTATATCAAAGGGCAGTACAGGAGATAAAGAATATACTGCACTATGGACGGGTAATACATATACTATATATTTTTATAGAAATAATAGTGCATCAGATGGAACTACAAAAACACAAAAAATGACATATGGAGTATCAACAGATTTGAATGAAAATTCCTTTACAAGAGAAGGATATCGTTTCACAGGTTGGAATACAGATAGAGATGGAAATGGAGAAAGATTTGAGGATTGTCAATCTGTAATTAATTTAACAGCTGAATCTGGAGGAAGAATAAATTTATATGCACAATGGGAAAGAGTACCAGAATCAATTAAATATGCAGTACAAATTTATGGAATAAAAGAGGATGAAGATTTACATGGTAACAAATTAGGATTAACCTTTGGACCAGCAACAGGAGAAAATTATAATGATAAATATATAACACATAGATATGAAGATACTGGAGATGGAACAACATATAAGGTTGTAATAGAAACACATACTGTAGATGCTAATGGAGGTGTAGTAACAGAAGAAAAAGATTTACTAGATTCAAGTGGAAATAATGTAACAAGAACAGAAGATGAAATGAAAAAGTATAATATAAATATACATGAAATGTCATGGGATGAAATAGCAGAAAAATCACAAAGTGATCCAACAGTATTTACAGATTGTATGTTATGTGGAGATACCAAAAGTGTTAAATTAACTTTAAATGTTACAATTGGAACTGGTAAAAAATATACACAGTACGGAGATGGATCAAGCTGTTTAGGGGATTCAATAGAAACATATTATAGATATTGGAATCCATCTACAACTCAAAATCCAGCGGCAACAAAAGCAGAAATCAAGAATGGCTCAAATGCAAAAGAAGCAGGAGGATATTCATCATCACATATAAGGGCAACATTGATAGGCGCAAATAGTGATACAAATGTAGAGTATGCAGGAGATTTAAATTTAAGTTCATCAACATGTTTGTATAGTTGTATAGAAAGTGATTTACAGAATGTAATAATAGCAAAGAAAGTAAAATATGTAACAGGTTCATCAACAAGTGATTATAGTTTAAATGTACTTGAAGATAAAATATGGCTATTTTCAGAAAGAGAAATATACGGTACAGGGCAATATTGTGGAACAACAACTGAAGGAATAGGGGAAGAAGGAGCAGGATATAGCAAATTTGGAAATGAAAAATCTGATTATTATATAGGATCTTATGATGGAAATAGTAAAACAAAAAGGAAATGTTTTAGTGAAGGAGGTACTACTACAGCAAAAAATGGTTGGCTTCGTTCTATTAGAATTAATACAGCGAATAATGTACAATATTTAAATAGTTCTCGGAGCAACCTCCTACAGTAGTGCAAGTTCATCTTCAGGATTATCATTTGGTTTCTGCATCAAGTAATATAAGATTATGAATTTCTAATTCAAAAAATAAAGGAGGGTAGGTTTATCCTACCCTTAAAATTATTCTAATAGAAATATTGTCTAATTAATTTTTATAAAGGTCCACAGTAGATATTCACATCAAGCCACATATATTATTGACAATTAAACAAACGTTTAGTACAATAACGAAGAGCAAAATTGTATACATATTGTCAATAAAATATAGTAAAATTATAACTTTAATGTTATAATAATAATGGGTTGACAGAAAGGAAAGTTATGAATAATATAGATTTAATGAATTATTGGTTTGAAAGTAGTGATAGTGATTATGAAGTAATGAAAGTTCTATTTATAAACAAAAAGAATACATGGTGTTTATTTTTAGGACATCTAATAATAGAAAAATTATTAAAAGGATTATATGCTAGAAATAATCCAGAAAATCCAATAGCACCCAAAATTCATAATTTAATATTACTTTCACAAAAAGCTAATTTAAAAGTTCCAAATGAGATAAGAGAAAAAATACAAGTTATAAATACATTTAATATAAGTGCTAGATATGATGATTATAAAAAAAGTTTTGCAGACAAATGCACAGATAATTACACTGCTGAACAAGTCAAAAATATTGAGGAGGTACAAAAATGGTTGAAAGAACAATAAATAAAGATATTTTAAATAGTGTAAATGAATATATTGAAGAAATCAAAAAGCATTATAATGTTACTGCTATAATATTATTTGGTTCTTATGCAAAAGGAACAGAAAATGAAGATAGCGACATAGATATTGCAGTTGTTTCAGATGATTTTGATGATATTTATGATTGCATGGCTGTTTTAATGGGAATGACTTGGGATATAGATGCTAGAATTGAGCCACATCCAATAAAGAAAAAAGACTATGATGAGGTTTCAGATTACTTTGTAAAAGAAATAATTGATACAGGAATAAAAGTGGCTTAAATTAAAAAACTTGAAAGGGGCGTACTTAATGGATTTAAAAAATGATGTTAAATATGTAAAAGGAGTAGGTCCAAATCGTGTAGTTTTACTAAATAAATTAGGAATATATACTCTACAAGACTTAATAACCTATTATCCTAGAGATTATGAAGATAGAAGTAAGCCTAAATTGATAAATGAATTAGTTGATGGGGAAGAAGCTTTAGTTAAAGGAATTGTGGCATCTAAGATATTAGAATTGAAAATTAGAAGAAATCTTGTTATATATAAATTAGTAATAAGAGATGAAACAGGACCATGTACTATTACTTGGTATAATCAGCCATATTTAAAAAGAATGTTTGTTGTTGGAAATGAATACAGTTTTTATGGAAAAATATCAAAAAAAGGTAATAGAGTTGAAATGAATTCTCCTGTTTATGATAGTGGGGAAAGTCAAAAAAATACAGGAAAAATAGTACCTATTTATCCTCTTACTTTTAAATTAACACAAAACACATTAAGACAAATAATAGAAAATGGATTAAATGAAATAGAAGGTCAGTTAGAAGAAACTATTCCTGAATATTTAAGAAAAGAATATAGTTTACTAAATATAGATAATGCTATTAGAAATATACATTTTCCACAAGAGTTTTCAGATTTTAAAAGAGCTAGGACAAGATTGGTTTTTGAAGAATTACTTGGAATGCAATTAGCACTTTTAAAGTTAAAAAATCAATATACTCGGAGAAAAAATTGGAATCAAATTTGATCAAAATATAAAAATGTCAGATGTAATAAATGATTTACCATTTAATTTAACAAAAGCACAATTAAGGGTTTTAGAAGAAATTGATAATAATATGGAAAGTCATAAAACTATGAATAGATTGCTTCAAGGAGATGTTGGTTCTGGTAAAACAATTGTATCTATTATAGCAGCATATAAGGCTGTAAAAAGTGGATATCAAGTTGCTATAATGGCACCTACTGCAATTTTGGCAAGCCAGCACTTAGAAAGTTTTAACAATATATTGAGTAGATATAATATAAAATGTGAATTATTAACAAGTGGTATTAGTAAAAAGAATAAAGAAGAAATTTTGGAAAAATTGCAATCTGGTGAAATTGATATTTTAATTGGTACACATGCGATTTTAGAAGATAATGTAATTTTCAAAAATTTGGGGCTAGTTGTAACAGATGAACAACATAGATTTGGTGTAAGACAAAGAAGTAAAATTGCAGCTAAGGGAAATAATCCAGATATATTAGTAATGACAGCTACACCAATTCCAAGAACTTTGGCTTTGATATTATATGGAGATTTAGATATATCAATTATAGATGAATTACCACCAAATAGAAAAAAAATAGAAACATATGCTGTACAAGAATCTATGACTGAACGTGTAAATAATTTTGTAAAAAAACTTGTTTTAGAAGGAAGACAGGCATATATAGTTTGTCCTTTGGTAGAGGAAAATGAAGAAATAGATGCAAATTCTGTTATAGAATTGGCAGAAAATTATAAAAATAATGTTTTTAAAGAATTTAGGGTTGAATATATACATGGTAAAATGAGGCCAAAAGAAAAAGATGAGATAATGCAGAAATTTAAAGATGGAGAAATTGATATATTGATTTCAACTACTGTTATAGAAGTAGGAGTAAATGTGCCTAATGCAAGTATTATGGTGGTAGAAAATTCTGAAAGATTTGGTTTGGCACAATTACATCAATTACGTGGAAGAGTGGGAAGAGGAGATTATCAATCATATTGTATTTTGAAATATAATGGTGGTTCAGATGTAGTAAGACAAAGAATGAAAATAATGCAAGATACAAATAATGGATTTATAATTGCAGAAAAAGATTTAGAATTGCGTGGTAGTGGGGAATTTTTTGGGACTAAACAACATGGTATTCCAGAATTTAAAATTGCAAATTTATTTCAGGATATGCAGATTTTGCAAATGGTTCAGGCTTTGGCTGTAAAAATTATTGATGAAGATCCACAATTGGTTCAGGAAAAAAATGTGGAGTTGAAGAAAATAGTTGATGGAAAGTTTGGAAATAGAATAGAAATTTAAATTTTGTGTTGGTGTTGAATAGTTTTGCAATAAGCCGTCAAATTCAATAGTTATGTAAAAATTCATTACAAATCATATTTGACAAATTTCGAAATTGTAGTATAATATAATAGTATAATGGTTGTGAAGGAGGATAGTTATGGTAGCTAAAATTTGGAAAAAGTTATTAATGTTAATATTAATTATAGCATGTACTTTTAATGTAATAACAAAATTGGTAAATAATTTATCATTAGACAGTAAATTACTATCATCAGCACAATATATTCAAAGAGAACAAGATGAAGAAAAATTTAATGATATGATAAAATAGTTTATATTATTTAATCTAATAAATTTATGAAATAACTAATTAAAATACAAAAAAACTATTGAAAAACAATTTAATTTATGATAATATAATAAACAGTGATTTTATTTTAATAAGAGAGGTGAAAACAAAATGAAAGAAGGATTACATCCAAATTACGTAGAAGCAACAATAACATGTGCTTGTGGTAATGTTATAAAAACAAATTCAACAAAATCTGATATGAAAGTTGATGTATGCTCAAAATGTCATCCATTTTGGACAGGTAACTTAAAAAGAGAAACAACAGGTGGTAGAGCAGACAGATTCAAGAAAAAATTCGGAATTGCATAATTCAAGAAAGATAGTCCCCAGGACTATTTTTTTAAGTTATAGGAGTTTGAATTTGACGGCTTATTGCAAAAGTATTAAACACTAAGAAAAATATACATTTTACTTGAAAAAAACCTCGAAATATAGTAGAATAAAAAAAATTTAAATAAAAAAGTAAGGTGGATTTATTGTGAATTTAAAAATAGATACAGAACTAGATTATATAGTAAAAATAAAAAAAATAAATGAAGGCAAAAATTTAAAATACTTCATATTAACAATGGGATGTCAATTAAACGAAAATGACTCTGAAAAAATATCTGGAATGATTGAAAATATGGGATATACAAAAACAGAAAATCTAGAAGAAGCAGATTTAGTCGTATTTAACACTTGTTGTGTAAGAGAAAATGCTGAAGATAGATTATTTGGAAAATTAGGAGAAGTAAAAAAAATCAAAGAAAAAAGAGGAACAATAATTGCAATTGGTGGATGTATGATGCAAGAAAAACATATTGTAGAAAAACTTAAACAAAGTTATCCTTTTTTTGATATAATCTTTGGAACACATACATTACACAAATTCCCAGAAGACTTATATACTAAAATTATTGATAATAAAAGAATTGAAGATATTTTAGATATAGATGGAGAAATTATAGAAGGATTACCAATTACAAGAAATGATAATATAAAAGCATCTGTTACAATAATGAATGGATGTAATAATTTTTGTACATATTGTATAGTTCCATATGTGCGTGGTAGAGAAAGAAGTAGGAATCCAAAGGATGTTATAAATGAAATAAAAGAATTAGCAAAACAAGGGTATAAAGAAATTACTTTATTAGGACAAAATGTTAATTCATATTTAAGAAGTGGTAATACTGATTTTGATAGTAATATAAAGAGTTTTTCAGAGCTTTTAAGAGAGGTAAATAAAATTAATGGAATAGAAAGAATTAGATTTATTTCACCACATCCAAAAGATTTCACAGATGATGTTATAGAAGCAATTCGTGATTGTGATAAAGTATGCAAAATTATTCATCTACCATTACAATCAGGAAGTACACAAATCTTGAAATCAATGAATAGAAAATATACAAAAGAACAATATTTAAATCTTGTAGAAAAAATGAGAAAAATGATTCCTGAAATTAGTTTTTCAACAGATATAATAGTAGGTTTTCCAGGGGAAACAGAGGAAGATTTTGAAGATACATTAGATGTAGTTAGAAAAGTTAATTTTGAACAAGTATATATGTTTATATATTCAAGAAGAGTAGGAACTCCAGGTGATAAAATGGAAAATCAGGTTCCAGAAGAAATTAAACATGAAAGATTTGATAGATTAAAACAATTAGTAGAAAGTCAAATTTCAGAAAATAATCAAAAATATATTGGAACAATTCAAAAGGTTTTAGTTGAAGGAATTAGCAAAACAAATAATGAATTATTAACAGGAAGAACAGATAGTAATAAAGTTGTTAATTTCTTTGGAAGTGAAGAGTTAATTGGTAATGTTGTAGAATTGAAAATTACCTCTGAACATATGTGGTACTTAAAAGGTGAACTTTTTGATAAATGTTAAATTTTAAGATAGGAATAAAAAATTTATTAAAATTAATGGAGTATTTTAGGATATAAATTTTTTATATATCCTAAAAAGTTTGAATAGGAGGTAACATAAAAAATGGCAGAGTTTTCACCAATGATGCAGCATTATTTGAAGACAAAGGAGGAGTATAGTGATTGCATTTTATTTTATAGATTAGGTGATTTTTATGAGATGTTTTTTGATGATGCAATAACTGTATCTAGAGAATTAGAGATTACTTTAACAGGAAAAGAATGTGGCCAGCCTGAAAGGGCTCCTATGGCTGGTGTTCCTTTTCATTCTGCTGATGCATATATTTCTAGGCTTATTTCCAAAGGATATAAGGTAGCTATTTGTGAGCAAATGGAAGATCCTAAAGAAGCAAAGGGAATGGTAAAAAGAGAGGTTATTAGAGTTGTAACTCCAGGAACATTAATTGAATCTAATTTATTAGAGGAAAAAAAGAATAATTATATAATGAGTATTTATAAAACAGGAATATATTATGGTTTAGGTATTTGTGATGTTTCAACTGGTGATTTTTATTCTACTCAAATTTGTGAAAATAATAATTTTTCTAAATTATTAGATGAAATTTCAAGATATACACCTTCAGAAATTATTGTTAATAAAATGATGTTTGAAACAAAATCAGAAATTTCTAAAATAAAAGATAGATTTAAAGTATATATTTCATTGGAAAAAGAAGAAAATTTTATTAATGAAACAGATATATTATTAAATATGTATAATGTTATAAATGAAAACCAAGATATTACTCAAAAAAATAATATAACTTCTGATGATAATATTATAGATACACAAAAAATAATAAAAAACAATAGGATTTCAACTAAGGAACAAATACAAGAAATTGATAGCAAAAATTTAATGGTTCCAGCAATAAATGCATTATTAACATATCTAACAGAAACACAAAAAACAAATTTAGATCATATAAATACAATAAAAATTTATAATATTACACAATATATGGCACTTGATATAAATGCAAGAAGAAATTTAGAATTAACAGAAAAAATGCGTGATAAATCTAAAAAAGGAACTCTTTTGTGGGTATTAGATAAAACTTCAACTTCAATGGGTGGAAGACTTTTAAGAAGATGGATTAATGATCCTTTAATTAATGTTAATGAAATAAATAAAAGATTAGATTCAGTTAAAGAATTAAAAAATAGTATTATATTAAAAGGAGATATAATAGAAAGTTTAAAAAAAGTTTATGATATAGAAAGATTAGCAGGAAAAATTGCATATGGGAATGCAAATGGTAGAGATTTAATATCACTTAAAAATTCTGTTAAACAATTACCTGAAATAAAACAAATTTTATCAAAAACAGAATCAGGGTTATTAAAGGATTTGTATGAAGAATTGGATATATTAGATGATATATATGATTTAATAGATAAATCAATTGTTGAAGAACCTCCTATAAGTGTAAAAGAGGGAGGGATTATTAAATTAGGATATGACCCAGAAATTGATAATTTAAAAAAGGCAACAACTGAAGGTAAAACATGGATAGTTCAGTTAGAAGCTAAAGAAAGAGAATCTACAGGAATTAAAGGATTGAAAGTTGGTTTTAACAAGGTTTTTGGATATTTTATAGAGGTTACAAAATCAAATTTAAGTATGGTTCCAGATAGATATATTAGGAAGCAAACATTAACAAATGCTGAAAGATATGTAACAGAAGAACTTAAAAATTTAGAAAACCAAATTCTAGGAGCTGAAGAAAAAGTAGTTAATCTTGAATATAATGCTTTTACAGATATTAGAGATAAAATAGAACAACAGGTTCAAAGAATTCAGAAAACATCTAATATTGTTGCAACTTTAGATGTTTTAACATCATTTGCAACAATTGCAGAAGATATGAATTATGTAAAACCAGAGGTAAATAATGAAGGAATAATTGAAATAAAAGATGGACGTCATCCTGTTATAGAAAAAATGTCACAATCAGGAGAGTTTGTTCCAAATGATACTTATTTAGATAAATCAGATAATAGATTAGCAATTATTACTGGTCCTAATATGGCTGGTAAATCTACATATATGAGACAAGTAGCCTTAATTACACTTATGGCTCAAATAGGAAGTTATGTACCAGCAAGTTATGCAAAAATAGGTGTAGTAGATAAGATTTTTACAAGAGTTGGGGCATCAGATGATTTAAGTATGGGACAAAGTACATTTATGGTAGAAATGATGGAGGTTGCTACTATTTTAAAAGAAGCAACTTCAAATAGTTTAGTTATTTTAGATGAAATAGGAAGAGGAACATCAACATATGATGGATTATCTATTGCATGGGCTGTTGCTGAACATATTGCAGATAAGAACTTATGTGGGGCTAAAACATTATTTGCTACACATTATCATGAATTAACTGAGTTAGAAGAAAAAATTGAAGGAGTTAAAAATTATTCAATAGCAGTTAAAGAAAAGGGAGAAGATATTATATTTTTAAGAAAGATTATAAAAGGTGGAACAGATGAAAGTTATGGTGTTCATGTTGCACGTTTAGCTGGAATTCCACAAAATGTTACTAAAAAAGCTAATGAAATTTTAAAATCTTTAGAAAAAAGAAATATTTTGAATAATAAAATAATAGAAAAAGAAAATAAAAAAGTTGTTGCAGGACAAGTTGATATGTTTAATTTTAAACTTGCAGAAGTTGCAAGTGAATTTGATAAAATTGATATAAATCAATTAACACCTATAGATGCACTTAATACTATAGTTAAAATGAAAGAAAAATTAAGTTAAAAATTAAAAAAATAAAAGGGCTTTTAAACAGCCCTTTTTACTTTTTAATCTAAATACTCTTTAGCATCTTTTGGTGAAAGATTTGGCATAAGTCCCCATTTTCCATCAATTTTGTATACATACATTGTGTAAGTATCTGTATCATTGTCTTCTTCACCTTTTATAGTTTCTTGAACTTTTACTTTGTATCCAGCAGATACTTTTACTTCTTCTTCATAATATTCTTTAATGTATTTTTGAACTTTTTGTAAATCATCTTTTTTTATTTTATCTTTGCTTGTTATTTTATAAGATATTTTAGCATTATCACCATATTTGTCTTTAATATCATCTAACAAATCATCCATATGTTCTTCATCATAAAAATCTTCCATTTTATCAGCATAAAAATCAGGGTATGAACTTAAATATACTTTAGGATCAGCTTTTTGCATACCTTTATAATAGTCTTTAAATGGTTTTTTCCATCCACTTCCTAAAATTGAAATAACAACACCTACAATTACTGCTATAACAGCAACCACGCCAGCAATTATTGCAATATTTTTAGTATTACCAGACTTCGCAGCAGTAGTAGTAGTATTGTATGTTGAATCAGAAGTTGGTTCATTTATAATTGTATCTGTAGATCCTGCACTAGTACTTGTACCACAATTTGGGCATACTGTTTGATTATCATCCATTTCTGCACCACAATTTTCACAAAATTTACTCATAAAAAATCCTCCTTTTTTTTATTTACATATATATATAATAATATAAGTAAATTTTGTTGTCAATAATTCTAGAATAAATTTGTCGATTTTTTGTAGTTGACATTTAATAAAAATAGATATAAGATAAAGAAAAAAGAAAGGAATGAATTACATATGACAAAAAAGAAAATATTTATTGTATTTATTATGTTAGCAATGGTTTTAACATTAGCAGGATGTGGAGGTAAAGATTCAAAAAAATCTGATGAAGAGTTGGAAGATTATTTGGTTCCAATAGATAATTATGTAAAAGGTATAGAACAAGGAGATACAAAAAAATTAGCAAATGTATTCCCAGAATTTATGGGTGTAACTGAAGATGATTATCAAGATATCATTGATGATATACAAGATGATTATGGAGATGATATAAAGATATCTTATGAAGTAAAAGATAAAGAAAAATATGATAAAGATGAGCTTGAAATTATTCAAAAATATATTGAAAAACTATTTGATGAAGAATGTGAAGTATCTGAAGGATATGAAGTGGAAATTGAACTAACTATGAAATATGAAGATGAAAGTGATACAGATACTGACACAATGTATGTATACAAAATTGATGGAGAATGGAAAATGTTATTAATATCTCCAAGTTCAGCTGAATCATATATAGATTAATATGTAGAATGAATATCTAATTTAATATTAAAAAATAAAATAGATAAAAAATATTTTTGTCTATTTTATTTTTTTAATAAGTTTTTTAGTTAATTATTTTAGAAAATTTTGTTATTGACTTTTAAAAAGACAAGATATAAAATTAAAAAATCAAAGTATATATAATATTAATAGATTTTTATATATACATATCATATATAAAAATCTAAATATATTACACAAGGAGGATTTTATGCAAATAAAATATAATGACAATATAATAAATATACAAAATGAAATTACAATAAAAGAATTATTAAAAGATGAAATAAAAAAAAGTAATGCAATTGCTGCAAGATTTAATAATGAGGTTAAAAGTCTTAATTATATATTAAAAGAAGATGGGGAATTAAGTTTAATAGATATAAGTAATAAAGATGGAATTCGCGTATATAGAAAAGGATTATTATTTATAATAGGTATGGCTGTTGAAGAATTATATCCAGAGGCAAAAATGATTGTAAATTATCAATTATCAAACTCATTATTATGTGAATTTGATAATATAAATATAACAGATGAAATGATAAAAAACATAAATAAAAAAGTTGCAGAAATAGTTGAAAAAGATTTACCAATTGAAAAAAAATCTATGACAAAAGAACAAGCACATGAATTTTATAAAAATAAAGAAACAAGAAAAGGAAGATTACAATTAGAGCTTGATACCAAAAAACAGGTTAGTTTATATTGGTGTGAAGATTATTTTGATTATTATTATGGAATTTTGCCAATATCAACAGGTATAATGAAATTATATGAAATAATAAAATATCATAGAGGATTTTTAGTTAGATATCCAAGTAAAAAGGAAATTACAAAATTACCAGAGTTTCAAGAAAATAAAAAATTATTAGCAACATTAGATGAATATGATATGTTACATAGGGTATTAAATGTACCAACTGTAAAAGAATTAAATGAGATAATAAGACAAGATAAAATTAAAGATTATATTTTATTAGATGAAGCATTACATGAAAAAAAGATAGCTAATATAGCTGATGATATTGTAAAAAATAATAAAATAAAAATGATATTAATAGCAGGACCATCTTCATCAGGAAAAACAACTTTTGCTCAAAGACTTGGTATTCAATTACGTTTAAATGGAATAAAACCAGTAACAATTTCTGTAGATAATTATTTTGTAGAAAGAACAGAAAATCCAAAAGATGAAAATGGAAATTTTGATTTTGAGTGTTTAGAAGCAATAGATACAAAATTATTTAATGAACATTTAATAAAATTATTAAATGGTGAAGAAGTTGAAATGCCTACTTTTGATTTTGAACATGGTGTAAAAAAATATAATGGAAACAAATTAAAATTAGCAGATGATGAAGTTCTTGTAATAGAAGGGATTCATTGTTTAAATGATAAGTTAACAGCACTAATTTCAAATGAGCAAAAATATAAAATATATATTAGTTGTTTAACAGTATTAAATATTGATGATCATAATAGAATTTCTACAACAGATACAAGATTAATTAGAAGAATAGTAAGAGATAATCAATTTAGAGGTTATAAAGCCTTACATACTCTACAAATGTGGGATTCAGTTGTAGCTGGAGAAGAAAAAAATATTTTTCCATATCAAGAACAAGCTGATAGTATGTTTAATTCATCTTTAATATATGAATTAGGAGTATTAAAGGATTTCGCAATTCCTTTATTAAAAGAAATAGATAAATCACAACCAGAATATTCTGAAGCAAAAAGACTTTATAGAATGCTTGGTTATTTTGAATCTATTCCAGCTGAATATTTGCCTAGTAATTCGCTTTTAAGAGAATTTATTGGTAATAGTATATTTAATGTTCATTAAAATATAATTATGAAATTGAGGATGTAACAAATGCAAGGAAGGAATGATATTAAATATGAATAATAGTTTATTTACAGAAATAGATGAAAGTTTTGTGTGTGAAAATTGTGGGAGAAAAGTTGAAAAACTAGGATATTCTTGTAGAAATCATTGTCCATATTGTTTACATTCTAAACATGTTGATATAAATCCAGGAGATAGACAAGAAAAATGCCATGGAATACTTGAGCCTATAGGATTAGAGATAGATGGTAAAAAAGGTTATGTGATAATTTTTAAATGTAAAAAATGTGGAAAAATTAGAAAAAATAAAGCTGCAAAAGATGATGATATGGATGAGATTATAAAACTTAGTGCAAAACATTGAAAAGTAATTCTTTTTTTGTTGAAATAAAAAAAATTATATGATAATATGTTTTTAAATAAAATTTTAACAAAAGAAAAGAAGGTAAAAATGATAAAAGATGATTCTATAAAAATATTAAATTTAATAAAAAATAATGATGGAATTGAAAAAAATCAATTATTAAATCTAGATTTTGAAATTCAAAAAATAATAGATATAATTTTAAGTGAATGTAGATGTAGTATAACAGATAAAGATGGAAATTATACACGTTTTGGAAGTAGTACAGATATACATATAATTAGAATTTTGATACAAATATTTTTATCAAATATGAAAGAAATTCCACCAGAAGTTGTTTCAATGGCACTTACAAAAGAAGGTATTATAGGACCATTTAAAAAAATAAGTTTTATAAAAAAATATGATAAAGAAAATAATCATTATGATATAGAAATGGAAGATATTTTTCCAAATGAATTTAATTTTAATATTATTAATGATAATTTAGAAATAAAAAAAATGTTTATAAAGGAAATAATAAAACCATATGTTAAAAATATTATTTTCCAAAGTGAAGATTTAATGAGTAAAAGTCCAGTAGGTTCTTATATAAATAAACATATAGTTAGATTATTAATACCACCTAAAACAAATGAACAATTTGTTCAGAGGTTAATATCAATTTTAAAAACAGGAATTAATTCAGATGAAAATTTGATAGATAATATAGCAAACTATATTTATATAAATGTAATGAATAATAAATTTTTTAAAGAAGAATTGATAGATAGAACTATGAATGCAACTAAGTTACAAGAACTTGGAAAAGTTTCAATAAGTTTTAGAAGTTTGGTAGAAAACATGTCATATGAGACCTTACAAATGATAGGATTACATAAATTCCCATATGGTGAAATTATATCAGTAAAAAATACATTTTATACAATGATTTCTGTTTTAGAAAATTTAAGTAAAAGTTTTGAAGGATTGAATGAAGAAGAAATATTAGACCATATAGAACAAATTAATAAAAATTATACAAATAAAAAAGAAGTATTATATAGAACAGAAAAAGTTGATTCAAACAAATATGGAACTTCAACTGTATTTGTAGAATTACAAGATATTCAAGATTCAATTAAAAATTTATGTAAGATGATAAAAATCTTATTAGAAAAAAAAGATGAAATAGAAATATCTGTATATTTAAAAGAGGTACTTAGAATACATTATAGATTTATAAAAATACAACCATTCGAAGGTGCAAATGGTAGAACTATTAGAGCTATAGTTAATATTTTATTGTTATCAAAAGGTATGGTTGGGATATTTGAAAAAGAGAAAAGAAAAAATTATATTGAATATATAAATGGAATAAATAAACTAATAAAGGAAAATGAAGATAAATATATAAAAGGTTTATTTTCAGGTAGTGGTGAATGTTTAGAATTAGAAAATAAATTTTTGGATATAAAAGATATTCCATTTTTGTTGGTAAAAAGTTAAAAATTATTTTTTGTATAAAAAATTATTAAATAAAATAAAAATCTGATTTCTATATGGAAATCAGATTTTTTTGTAAGAATTATAATTTCTGAACAAAATTATAATATATATGTAAGTTTTTAGTATTTAACTGTAAAAAAATGAAAAAATTTACCTAAATATGTTGAAATAAATTATATTATATTATAAAATTACAACAAACGTGTTAGAGCTAAACAAGATTTAGGAGGATATTTATAACATGAATTTAACTAGTGATACGATAAATAAACAGCTTATAGTTGTAGAAAAAATAGATGAGTGTGTAGAAAGAAGTAAAATAAAAGTTTATGATTTTATAAAAAGAACAATTGATATTTTAATAGGATTAATAGGGTGTTGCCTATTGGTACCTGTAACAATATTTGTAAAAATTTTAAACATTATTAATAAAGAAGAAGGAAGTCTTTTTTATCATCAAACAAGAATAGGAAAAAATGGTAAAGAATTTAAATTATATAAATATAGAACCATGGTTAAAAATGCAGATGATATATTAAAGAAAATCATGGAAGAAGATGAATACTTACGTAATGAATATTTGATTAATAAAAAAATGAGACACGACCCTAGAATAACTAAAACAGGAAAATTCTTAAGAAGAACAAGTATTGATGAATTTCCACAATTTATAAACATATTAAAAGGAGATATGAGTTTAATTGGTAATAGACCATATTTACCAAGAGAAAAATATGATATGGGTTTATATTATAATTCTATTGTCAAAACAAAACCAGGACTTACTGGTTTATGGCAAACAAGTGGAAGAAGTACAGTTTCTTTTAAAAGAAGATTAGAAATTGAAAAAAGATATAGTGAAGAATATAGTTTCGAAATGGATTTAAGAATTTTATTAAATACAGTTAAAGAAGTTATTGAAGGAAAAGGTGCAATTTAATATACCAAAGAGTTATCTAGATAGGAGTTTCAAAGATGAAGGATATAAAAGTGCTTGTAGCAACACACAAAAAATATAAAATGCCAAGTGATAAACTATACTTACCAATACATGTAGGAAGAGAAAATAAAGAATACTTGGGTTATCAAGGTGATAATGAAGGAGAAAATATTTCAGATAAAAATTTAAAGTATAGTGAGTTAACAGGATTATATTGGGCGTGGAAAAATTTAAAGGCTGATTATATAGGATTAGTTCATTATAGAAGATATTTTTCTCTTGCTAAGAGATTACCAAAAAATCCAGAAGAAAAAATTAAAAATGTTTTAACATTAGAACAGGCAGATAAAATTTTAGAAAATGTAGATATTATATTACCTAAAAAAAGGAAATATTACATAGAAAGTCTTTATTCACACTATAAGCATACTTTACATATTGAGCCATTAGATGAAACACGTAAAATAATAGAAGAAAAATATCCGAAATACATAGAAGAAATGGATAAATTATATAAAAGAACATCTTCTCATATGTTTAATATGTTTATAATGAAAAAAGAAATACTTAATAATTATTGTGAATGGCTATTTGATATTTTATTTGAGTTAGAAAAAAGAATTGATGTCTCAAAATATGACTCATTTCATGCTAGATTTTTTGGAAGAATATCTGAGCTTTTATTAGATGTATGGATTAATACAAATGGGTTGAAGTATGAGGAAGTTAGAGTTATTGATATTGAAAATGTTAATTGGATAAAAAAAGGATGGTCTTTTATTAATGCAAAATTTATAGGAAAAAAATATGAGAAAAGTTTTTAAATATTTAAAGTACAGGAGTGAATTATATGGATGAGTTAGTGTCAATTATTGTACCAGTATATAATGTTGAAAAATATTTGAGTGATTGTATTAATAGTATAATAAATCAAACATATAAAAATATAGAAATTATATTAATTGATGATGGATCAAATGACACATCTCCAAATATATGTGATCAATATGAGAAAAAAGACAATAGAATTAGAGTAATACACAAACAAAATGAAGGAGTAAGTATAGCAAGAAATGTAGGACTAAAAAATGCAATTGGAGATTGGATTGCATTTGTGGATTCTGATGATTGGTTAGAACTAAATTATTTAGAAGAGTTAGTTGCAGTAGCTAAAAAAAACAATGCAGATGTAGTTTTATGTGGATACAATCGCATCATTCAATCAAAAAAAGAAATAATTAATAATTCAGGAAAAGTTATTATTAATAATTCAAGAGAATATCTGATAAATACTTTGAATCCACAAACTGGATATGGTTTTGGTCCTATGAAATTATATAAGAAAGAAATTATAAAAGATATTACTTTTGATTCATCTTTAAAAGTTGCAGAAGATGCGTTGTTTAATGCAAAGATTGCCACTAATATAAGTAAATCATGTTATTTAGAAAAAAGTTTATATAATTATAGAATGAATAGTAATTCGGCTGTAAAAAAATATGATAAGAATTATGCAAATAAATATTTGAAGTCAATGAAAACTAATAAGAAATATTTATTAGAAAAGTATAATGCAGATACAGAGATATACCAAAATTATTGCAATTTTGTAGCATTTCATATATTACTTATAGCCGTAAATTTTTGTTATAACAGTAACAATAAAAATCAAAGAGAAACTTTAAAAGAAGTATGTAATTATCCTGAATTTAAGGAATGTATAATGAAGAGTAATTATAATAATATGTCAATAACAAGAAAAATAACTCTATTTACAATAAAACATAAGTTATATTGTTTTACAGGATTAATTTGCAAAATCAGAAATAAACAAAATAATGGTTGAAAGGAAAAAGTAATATGTATATAACAATAATTTTATTATTAATAGTATTAATATCATTTATCATTCATGAAAAAAGTCTATCAAATCCTTCAGTGATTTTTAGTGCAATATGGGTAATTTCTTTAGTTCTTTCATCATTAGGTTTATTTGGAATGATAGAAATAACCACAAAAGCGAAATTCTTGCTTGGCATGGGGGTTATATCTTTTATTATAGGAACTATTTTAATATATTTATATTATGTGAAGAAAAATAATACAAAAAAGGAAGAAGTAGAAGGTACATGTTATCAAGAAGAAATAAATTTTAAGTTTGTAAATGTAATTTTATTAATAGGAATTATATTTATAATCCCTGTTGCAATAAAAGTTACATGGCTTTTATTTAATGGAGTTGATTATAGTAATATAAGGTCAATGTATTATTCATATGGAAGTATAGAGCCATTAATTAAAAATGAAACTTTTTTTACTATATTTGACTGGTCTTTAGCTATTATATTGTCAAGTACTACTTCAATTATAATTACAGGTATAAGTAATAAAAAGTTAAATAAATTGTCATTAATACAATTAGCTGTTTTAACGATTTTATATATTTATACTACAGCAGGAAGAAGTCAATTATTTATAATAGTTATTGAAATAGTGTTAATTTATTTAATTAATCCTAAGATGATTAATAAGAAAATTGTAAGTAATGTAAAAAAAATAGTGATAAGTTTGATGGTAATTGTTGCTATAATGACAATTGCACGAAGCACTTCTAAAGGTGGGATTGTTAGACAAGCATATTCTTATTTAAGTTTACCTGAACCATATTTTTCAGAGCTAGTAAAATATGTAGACAATGAAGAAATTCATACAAATGGAATAGCTACCTTCTATGGACCATATTTATTGGTACAAAAAACTATTAAAGGGTTAATAAATTATAAGCTACCATTGGCAAATTATTATGCTAATATAATTAATAAACCACAAAATTATTGGATTAATGTATATAAAGATTCTAAAGATTGCTATAATGCATATGGTACAATGTTTTATTATTTCTATTTAGATTTTGGATTTTTAGGTGTAATTTTTATAAGTATGCTATATGGTATATTAATGGAAAAAGTGTATATAAATGCAAAGTACAAAAAGGGAATTTATAGACAAGTAGCTTATTTATTATTAATAAGTGGATTATGTACAAGTTTTATAAGATGGCAATTTGCGAGCCCAACTATTTTGATATCTTTAGTATTGACCAAATTATTTATAAAAAAGCAAAAAAATATAAAAGAGAATGCTAAAACGAATAAAATATTGGTATTTGGAATAACTGATAATCCAGGTGGAATTGAAACCGTAATAATGAACTATTATAGACAGATAGATAAAAATAAAATACAGTTTGATTTTTTATGTAATACTCAAGAAGTAGCTTATGAAGATGAACTAAAACAGACAGGGGCAAGTATATATAAGATAACTCCTAGAAGTAAAAATAAAATTAAATATACTAAGGATATGAAAAAGTTTTTTAGTCAAAAATCATGTGAATATTCTGCTATTTGGGTAAATGTTTGCAGTTTAGCTAATATAGATTATTTAAAATATGCAAAAAAATATGGTATACCAAAAAGAATTATACATTGTCATAATTCACAAAATATGGACTCTAAGCTAAGAGGTATGTTACACCTTATTAATAAACAATTTATTGATATTTATGCAACAAATTTTTGGACGTGTTCTAATGATTCAAATAAATGGTTTTATCCTAAAAGATTAATTAATAAGAATAAAATAAAAATAATAAAAAATGCAATAGATGTATCAGATTATAAATTTGATAAGGATGTAAGAGATAAATATAGAAAAATGTTAGATTTAGAAAATAAACTGGTAATTGGTAATGTTGGAAGACTACATTTTCAGAAAAATCAAACTTTTTTGATTGATATTTTTTATGAAATATCAAAAGAAGAGAAAAATTCGATTTTATTATTGATAGGTCAAGGAGAAGATGAACAAAGCCTAAAAAATAAAATTAAAGAACTTGATTTAGAGGAAAAAGTTAAAATTTTAGGTTCAAGAAATGATGTATCAAAAATTCTTCAAGCAATGGATATTTTTGTATTTCCTTCTATATTTGAGGGATGGGGAATAGCTCTTATTGAAGCTCAGGCCGCAGGATTAAAAGCATTTGCTTCGAGTAATGTAATTCCATATGAAACAAAAATGAGTGATAATTTTGAGTTTATCTCATTAAATGAAAGTGCAAAAGAATGGGCAAAAAAGATTATTGAGAATAAAAATTATGATAGGGTAGAAAATATGACACAGTGTATAAAGCAAATACAAGAAAAAGGATATGATGTAAAAATAGAAGCTAGAAAATTTCAATCTTTTTTTGAATAATTGAGAAACATGAAGTGGAAAGGTAAATTATTTATGAATGAGTTAATAAGCATAATAGTACCAGTATATAATGTTGAACAATATATATCTAAATGTATAGATAGTATTATAAATCAAACATATAAAAACATAGAGATTATTTTAGTTGATGATGGATCTTCTGACAGAAGTGGATGCATTTGTGATGAATATAAGGAAAAAGATAATAGAATAATTGTAATTCATAAAGAAAATGGTGGAATGTCTGATGCAAGAAATGTTGGACTAAAAGTTGCATCTGGTAAATATATAGGATTCGTAGATAGTGATGACTATATTGAATATGATATGTTTGAAAAATTATATAATAATATAATACAATATAATGCCAATATTTCAATGTGTTCTTTTATTCACGAATTTCCTTCTGGAGAAAAAAAAGAAGGAAAGATATTTGATAAACAAATAACAATTTTAACTCCTATGGAAGCATTAAAAAATTTAATTGTTGAAAAAAATCTTTCAAATCATTTATGGAATAAACTTTATGAAAGAAAATTGTTTGAAGATATTATCTTTCCATTTGGAAAGAAAATGGAAGATGTTTCTACATTATATAAATTATTCGAAAAAGCTAATACTTTAGTATATGATAATAGTATAGAATACCACTATATTCAAAGAGGAAATAGCATAATGGGTAAAATAGATTTAAAACTAATAAATGATACTGAGGAAAGTGTGTTTGAAAAAAATAGTTATTTAAAAAATAAATATCCAGATTTAGAAGATTATATAAATATTGAAAACATAAAAACATATAAATTACTACATTATTATGCAAAAATAGGTAATTATAATTCATTAATAGAAAGTGATAAATATGAAGAATTTTATAAAATTTATAAAGAATTATATCCTAAATATAGAAAAGATATAAAAAAACTATTGGATAGAAAAGTAGCACTTTCTTATGATTTGTTTTATTTTAGTAAAAAGCTGTACTTTTTGTACTTGAAATTGAAATAGGAGGAGTGTATATATATGAAAGTTGGGACATTGACTTTTCATTCATCATATAATTTTGGTTCAAACTTACAAGCATATGCATTACAGAAATTTATAAATAAGTTGGGATTAAAATATAATGATAAAATTGAATATTCAATTATTAATTTAAGAAAAGAAGAACAAAATAAAATAAATAATTATAAATTAAATGATAATTTCTTAAAAAAAATGTTTAAAACTATATTCTTTGGAAATAAATTAAAAAAAAGACAAGTAAATTTTGAAAGTTTTATAGATAATTATTTAGATGTAACAAAAGAATATAAAAATATAAATGAAATTATAAATGATAATATAAAATATGATTGCTGTATAACTGGTAGTGATCAAATTTGGAATTTAAATACATATGACTTTGATTGGAGTTATTTTTTAGATGGAATTAATTGCACAAGAAAGATATCTTATGCGGTTAGTTCAGGACCAGTAAAACGAGAAATTACAAAGGAAAATTCTGAAAAGATAAAAAAACTTTTAAAGGAATATGATTATATATCTGTAAGAGAAGAAGGCACAAAGGAATTTGTAAAACAATTTACAGATAAAGAAATATATATAAATATGGATCCTACAATTTTATTGAGTAAAGAGGAGTGGAATGAAATTATTGAATCAAAAAAAATTATAGAAGAACCATATATATTATATTATTCGTTAAGACCAAATAAAAAGAGAACTAAAATGTTAAGGGAATTATCAAAAAAAATGAATATGAAAGTAGTAGTAGCAAATCCATCATATAAGTATGATATAATTGGAGGATTTATAAAAAAATATGAATCAGGTCCATTAGAATTTTTGAATTTGCTAAAAAATGCTAATTTAGTTATATCATCGTCATTTCATGGTACTATATTTTCTGTAATATTCAATGTACCATTTTACGCATTAAATGGACAAAATGATTATAGAATAAATACATTATTAAAAACAATTAAGTTAGAAGATCGTACAATATCAGAGAATGATAATATTGATGAAATAATAAAAAATGCTTTTAATATAAATTTTGATATTGCCAATAATAATTTAGAAGTCGAGAAAGATAAAAGCGAAAAATATTTAAAAAAGGCACTAGATATAGGAGTAAATGATGAAAAATATATGTGATAAAAAAGATTGTACGGGTTGTTTTGCATGTTACAATATATGTCCTAAAAAATGTATAGAAATGAAAGAAGATATCTATGGAAGAATATATCCTTACATTGATAGTAACAGATGTATTGAATGTGGTTTATGTAAAAAAACATGTCCACAAATAAATAAGCAATCTTTTAATGAACCAATTAATGCATATGCAATGTATAACAAAAATAAAGAAATAAGGAAAAATAGCACATCTGGAGGAGCTGCAACTACTTTTTATATAGAAACTTTAAAAAATAATGGTGTAGTATATGGCGCAAATAATATTGAAAATGGAAGTTTCAATTTCATAAGAATTACTGATGAATCACAATTATATAAAGTGAAGGGATCTAAATATGTTCACTGTTATATAAATGATTGTTTCTATTTGGCTAAAAATGATTTACAAAAAGGATTAAAAGTTCTATTTATTCGGTACACCATGCCAAATTGCTGGTTTAAATTCTTATTTAGGTAAGAAATATGACAATTTAATTACAGTTGATTTAGTTTGCCATGGTGTTCCTACACAAAAGATGTTATTGGATGAAATAAAATTGCATAATTTTAATGTAAATGAAATTGATAAAATAAGCTTTAGAGATATTGATTTTATTATAAAGTTTTTTAAAGAAAATACATGTGTCTATAGTGAAGATAGTAATTCAAATTATTTTTATACACGATTTTTAAGTGCAATGTTCTATCGTGAAAATTGTTATAATTGTAAATATGCCTGCAAGCAAAGGGTATCTGATATAACGATAGGTGATTTTTGGGGATTACAATCTCAAAAAGAAGAATTCATAGAAGAATATAAAGGGATTTCTTTAGTTATGCCTAATACAATTAAAGGAGAAAATTTTGTTAAACAATGTATGCAAAATATGGTATATGAGAAAAGATCTGTTGAAGAAGCTGTTAATGGGAATTATCAATTACAGTATCCAAGTAAAAAACATAAAAAATATGATACTTTTATGAAGGTATATGCTAATTCAAATTATGAAAGAGCATGTAAAAAAACACGTAATTTAAAGCAAGTCTTAAAAGATATAAAAATAATAAATAATACATATAAAAAAATTAAAGGAAGGTAGTATGAGTAAAAAGAAAGAATTAGCATTTAATACAATAATAATAGGAATAGGAAAATTTGGAACTCAAGTTGTATCATTTCTATTATTACCTTTATACACAACTGTTTTAAGTACAACAGAATATGGTATATATGATTTAATATTAACAATTTCTATTTTTATGACACCAATAGTTACTTTGTTAATGGAAGAATCGATGTTTCGATTTTTAATAGATGCAAAAAACGAAAAGGAAAAAGGAAGTATTATATCTCAGGTAATAAGATATATTATAAAAAGATTAATAATATTTTCTATTATTGTAATTATAATAGGATGTTTTGTAAAAAAACGTGACATATATGTTGCATTACTATTTATCATATCTGGTGTAGCTATAACTTCAATAAATGCTATAGTCAGAGGATTAGGGAAAATAAAGCTTTTTTCTATTACAAATTTTTTAAATGCATTAGGTGCCATTATTTTAAATGTGTTTTTTATATTAAAATTAAAATTGGGCTATTTATCATTATTATACTCTGCAATAATAATAAATATGTTATGTGTTATAATTATTACATATAAATTAAAATTATATAAGTATGTTAGATATAGAAAACAGAATAATAGAATAAGGGAAATGAAAAAATACTCTTTACCACTTGTTCCTAACAGCATATCATGGTCAATAATAAATACATCAGATAGACTAATAATATCAGGGTTTTGGGGAGCTGGAGCTAATGGCATATATTCTATGGCTAATAAATTCCCAACAATTATGGATACAATATATGGCTTTTTTTATACAGCATGGAAAGAGTCAGCAGCTAAAGCATTGAAAGATGATGATAGTTCTAATTTTTATAATGTAATTTATGATACTTTAAAAAGATTATTATTTTCTATTGTAATTGGAATATATGCATGTATGCCATTTGTGTTTAATTTACTGGTAAGAAATGAATTTCAGGAAGCATATATTTATATACCAATTTTAATATTGGCAATGTATTATAGTAATATGTCAGGCTTTTATGGGGGAATATTCTCAGCTTATAAAGATACAAAAATAATGGGATATACTACAATGATTTCAGCAGTAATTAATTTTATAATAAATATTATATGTATTCATTTTATAGGAATATGGGCTGCAGCACTTTCAACATTAATTGCGACATTTACTGTATATTTTATTAGGAAAAAGAATATTAAAAATGTAATAATATTAACAAAAGATGCATTAACTTTGAAAATAGTAAAAGTTTTTAGTATTATATTTACTATATTTGTGTATTATTCTAATTCTATGGTATGGAATATAGTATCTTTAGTTTATGTATTAGTACTTTCTTTGATTATAAATAGAAAATCTATTGAAATGATTATGAATTTTGCAAAAAGCAAATTTTTAAAAAGTTAAAAAATAATATTTGAATAGTATATTTGTATAAATAAATTATATGAATGTTTAAAATATAGGATAAATACTCTTATTAAAAATTAATTTTCATTATAACTATATAAGGAGGAAAATAAATGAATTACGATTATTTAATAGTAGGATCGGGTTTATTTGGTTCAATATTTGCTTATGAGGCAAACAAAAAGGGAAAAAAATGCTTAGTAATAGACAAGCGTCCAAACATAGCAGGAAATATTTATACTGAGGAACAACATGGAATAAATGTACATAAATATGGTGCACATATTTTTCACACAAGTAATCAAGAGGCATGGGATTATATAAATCAATTTGCAACATTTAATCGTTACACAAATTCACCAGTAGCAAGATATAAAGATGAATTATATAATATGCCTTTTAATATGAATACATTTAATAAATTATGGGGAGTTGTAACTCCTCAAGAGGCAAAGGCAAAAATTGAAAAAGAAAAACAAGAAGCGGGAATAACAGAACCAAAAAATCTTGAAGAACAAGCAATTAGCTTAGTTGGAAAAACTATATATGAAAAACTTGTTAAAGGTTATACAGAAAAACAATGGGGGCAAAAAGCAACAGAACTTCCTAGTTTTATTATTAAAAGATTACCAGTTAGATTTATTTATGATAACAATTATTTTAATAATTTATATCAAGGAATTCCAATTGGAGGATATACAAAAATAATAGAAAAAATGCTTGATGGAATTGAAGTACGTCTTAATTGTGATTATTTTGAACATAAAGATGAGCTTGAAAATATAGCTGAAAAAATAGTTTTTACAGGTCCTATTGATCAATATTATGATTATAAATTTGGTGAATTACAATATAGAAGTGTTCGTTTTGAAACAGAAGTTTTAGATGTAGAAAATTACCAAGGAAATGCAGTTGTTAATTATACAGAATATGAAGTACCTTATACAAGAATTATTGAACATAAACATTTTGAATTTGGTGCTAGCCTTGGAAGAGAAGCAGAAGGTGAAGCTAAAGAAAAAACAATAATTTCTAAAGAATATTCAGATACATGGGTACAAGGTAAAGAACCATATTATCCTATAAATAATGAAAGAAATGATAGTTTGTATAAAAAATATGAAGAATTAGCAAAACAAGATTCTAAAGTTATTTTTGGAGGAAGACTTGGTCAATATAAGTATTATGATATGGATAAAATAATAATTGAAGCATTGAAATGTGTAAAAGAAGAATTAAAATAATTTGTAATAAATTAAAAGTTATAAAATATAATTATGTAATATTATAAAATTTGAATAAGTAAAAATATTACATTAGAATTATAAAAAATGATATATAAATGGTAAAATTAAGAAAAATATTGAAAAAATTTGACCAAAATGAAAGGATTGTGTATAATTATGAAAAAAGCTTTATTGGTAATAGTATTACTAACAATGGCAGTAGGCTGGATGGCTTTAATATATAAACTTTCAGGAATGAATACTCAAAATTCAAATGGAAAAAGTACAGATATAATTGCTATGTTTATAGAAGATACATTAGATGTAACAAATGAATATGGAATAACAAGTTCACATCCAGATGCTTCTAAATTAGCTCGTGTATCCAAATTAATTAATGCACCAATGAGAAAAGTGATGCATGCTTCTGTATATTTAATATTATCATTTTTTATAATATTATTCATGAATGTATTATTTAATAATAAACATTATTGGACTGCTTTAATAATTACTCTTGTATTATGTGTTGGTTTTGCAATATCAGATGAATATCATCAAACATTTGTAAGTGGAAGAACAGGACAGCCTTTAGATGTATGTATTGATTCAGCTGGAGCTATTGTTGGAACTTTAATTTATTCTTCATACTATATAGTTTATAAAAATGGATACAAAAAGGGAATAAATGAATTGGAGACTGAAAATTAAATATGTGGATGGAAATATAAAAAATGGTTTATAGGTAGCCTTATAAAAAACCTAAATATATTTTAGAGGAAAAAATAATGTCAAAAAAATCGTATAATAAATCAAAAAAAAATAGTGGTTTTAGAGTATTTCTAAAGGTTGTATTAGTATTATTAATAATTTTATTAATATTTTTCGCAGCAATAACTGCTATAGCATATAGTAAATTGTCAAAAATTAATTATGTTCAACTTGATAACATCCAGATGAATGAAGGTGTTGCAGAAAAACTGAAAGGTTATAGAAATATAGCAATTTTCGGTGTAGATGCAAGAGCAAATACATATAGTAACACAAGAAGTGATTGTATAATTATTGCAAGTATAAATCAAGATAATAATAAAATACGACTAACTTCAATTTATAGAGATACATATGTATATATAGAGGGTCATGGATATGATAAAATTACACATGCATATGCATATGGAGGTCCTGAACTAGCTATTAATACAATAAATAAAAACTTGGATTTAAATATTACAGAATTTGTTGCTGTAAACTTTGATGCTGTTATGGATATTATTGATAATATAGGTGGGGTATCTATAGAAATTGATTCTGATGAATTAGGATATTTAAATAAATATATAGGAGATATTAATAATGAAATGGGAAAAAATTCTGCTAAAGTTTCAGGTACAGGTGAACATAATTTATTAGGTGTTCAAGCTTTAGCATATTCAAGGATTCGTTATACATCAGGTGGGGATTTTAAAAGAGCAGAAAGAATGAGAGAAGTTTTAAATGCAACTTTTTCTAAAGCAAAAACCCTAAGTATTGGTAAATTAAATAATATGGCAGATATTTTACTTCCTAAAGTATATACTAATATTTCTTCAACAGAAATTTTAAGCTTATTGCCAAGTATTTATCAATATAGTATGGATACAGGAGATGGCTGGCCTTATGATAAAAAGAGTTACAATAATGGAGTATATTATGCTGCACCTGTTACTTTGGAAAGTAATGTTAAACAATTACATGAAAAATTATTTGGTAATAATGGTTATGAGGTAAGTGATACTGTTAAGAAATATAGTGAGGAAATTGTTAGAAAAACTGGCTATAGTAAATAGAAAGAAAAATCCAAATGAGACTTAAATTCTCATTTGGATTTTTTGGGGTTATAAAATAATTATAAATAATAAAAATTTAGTAAATAAAATATTTACAAAATAATGAAAATATGACATAATATGAAAAGAATGAGTCATAATAATAATAAAAATTTATATTAAAGAAAGGAAAAAAATGGAAGGAAAAATAGCTATATTAATACCATGTTATAATGAAAGTAAAACAATTGAAAAGGTAATTAAAGACTATAAAGAAGCTTTGCCAGAAGCAGATATATATGTATATGATAACAATTCAAAAGATGGAACAGATGAAATTGCAAAAAAAGCAGGTGCTATAGTAAGATATGAAACAAAACAAGGCAAGGGAAATGTAATAAGAACGATGTTTAGAGATATAGATGCAGATTGTTATTTGATGATTGATGGAGACGACACATATCCAGCAGAAAGTGCAAGAGAAATGTGTGAATATATATTAAATGATGATGTAGATATGGTTATTGGAGATAGGTTATCATCAACATATTTTCAAGAAAATAAAAGACCATTTCATAATTTTGGAAATAAAATAGTAAGAAGCTTAATAAATAAAATATTTAAAAATAATATTAATGATATAATGACTGGATATAGAGCTTTTAGTTACAAGTTTGTTAAAACTTTTCCAATATTATCTAAAGGTTTTGAAATTGAAACAGAAATGTCTATACATGCAATAGACAAGAATTTTACATTAAAAGAAATACCAGTACAATATAGAGATAGACCAGCTGGAAGTGTTTCAAAATTAAACACATATAAAGATGGTTTAAGAGTATTAAAAACAATAGCAACATTATTTAAAGAGTATAAACCTGGTTTATTTTTTAATGTAATAGCATCAATATTCTTTATAATATCAGTAGTATTAGCTATACCTGTTCTTTTTGAATATTTTGAAACAGGATTGGTGCCACGATTTCCAACATTAATTGTTGCAAGCATATCATTAATAATAACACTCTTATTGAATGTAACTGGTATAATATTACAAGTTATTGTAAAGAAACATAGGCAATTATTTGAATTGCAATTAAATCAGATATGTATATTGAAAAATAAATAAAAAGAAGATAAAGGTATCTATGTGGTTGCCTTTATTTTTTGTATTAATAATATGACTAATATATCTGTTTTTGATTTAATATTTTATTGGTTACTATTTAACACTTTTGCAGGAACTAGATTACTCTACAATGTTTTTTTGAAAAAAGCGTTAAATCGTAACCTTTGTTAAGTAAAATACCAAAAACTATTGAAATAAAAATAGTTTTATAATACAATAAAAAAAAATCAAGAATTTATAAAGGTCAATAGCAAAATTAAAGTAAACAGGGAGGACAAGTAGTATGACTGTTAAACAGGATAACAAATATAATATAAATTTTTATGGTAAAATAGAAAATATTGAAAAAAAGAAAGAAATAGCTAAAAAAATTGCACAAAGAGTAAAAAATGGAGAAACTATAGGATTTGGTTCAGGTTCAACTTCATTTCTTACAGTATGTGAAATAGCTGAAAAAATAAAAAAGGAAAATATAAATATAACAGCTATTCCAACTTCATTTGAAATAAAAATGGTGTGTTCACATTTAAATATACCAACAGCGTCTTTAATGGAAAAAAAACCAGATTGGTGCTTTGATGGAGCTGATGAAGTAGATAAAAATAATTGGCTGATAAAAGGAAGAGGTGGAGCAATGTTCAAAGAAAAATTAAACATAAAAAATTCACCAATTGCATACATACTAGTTGACGAAACAAAGATGGTGCAAAAATTGTGTAGTAAACATCCTGTTCCTATTGAATGTAATCCAGAAGCCATAAATTATGTGAAGCAAGAAATATCTAAACTTGATGTTAAAGATATAAAATTAAGGTTAGCTATGGGTAAAGATGGTCCAATAATTACAGAAACTGGTAATCTTATATTAGATGTTATGCTTAATACAATAGAATATAATTTGGAAGAAAAATTGAAGTCTATTGTAGGAGTTGTAGAAACAGGTTTATTTATAGGATATAACAATATCATTATTGAAAAATAAAAATGTTTATTGAAAATATTGAATAGGTATATAAATTAGTATAAAATATTATAGTATAATTGCTTGAAAATAAATAGTTAAATAAGTTTATCAGTAATTCTATAAAGCTGTAAAAATCATGTTATATAAAAGGAGGAAAAAATGTATATAAATAACATTTTGTCGAGTTTAAAAAAATATAAATTTCTTATGAACCAATTAATTAGTAGAGATTTTAAAGTAAAATACAAGAGATCAATTTTAGGAGTACTATGGAGCTTACTATATCCTATATTGACAATGACAGTAATGGCATTAGTGTTTTCTAATATATTTAAATTTAGTACACCTGGAGTTAATTATTTAGTATATTTACTTACAGGTTTAGTAATGTTTAATTATTTTAATGAAGCTTCTAATTTAGCAATGAGTTCTGTAGTAGCAAATTTTTCTTTGATAAATAAAATATATATCCCTAAATATATATTTCCAATATCAAAATGTTTATTTGTTGGAATTAACTTCTTACTAACACTAATTCCATTATATATAATTATATTTATAACAGGAACACCATTAAATATATATCATTTATTATTGCCATATTCATTTGTTTGTTTATTTATTTTTACAGTTGGAATGGGATTAATATTATCTTCAATATCAGTATTTTTAAGAGATATGTTTTATATATATGGAGTTGTTATGACTCTTTGGATGTATATAACACCTATTATGTATGATATTAAAATGATATCAGAGGAATTGCAAATATTTTTTAAACTAAATCCATTATATCATTATATTAATTTTGCAAGAAGGATTATTTTGTACAATGAGATCCCTACACCATTTACATTTGTAATATGTGCTGTAACAGCTATTATTACACTACTTATAGGAGTAATAATATTTAAGAAGAGTCAAGACAAATTTATTTATTATATATAGGAGGAAATATGATAAAAATTAATAATGTATCAATGCGATTTAATTTAGGAATAGAAAAGAATTTTTCATTAAAATTATTTTTTATAAACTTATTTAAACATAAAAATAAAGAACCTAAAAAAGAGTTTTGGGCACTTAAAAATATTAATTTTGAAGTTAAGAAAGGTGAGGTTGTAGGTTTTGTGGGGTGTAATGGTGCAGGAAAATCTACTTTATTAAAAATTGTTGCTGGTGTAATGAAACCAACCAAAGGTTCTGTAGAAAAATATGGAAATATATGTCCAATGATAGAACTTGGTGCTGGTTTTGATATGGATCTTACAGCAAGAGAGAACATTTATTTGAATGGCGCAATTTTAGGATACTCAAAAGATTTTATAAATGAAAAATTTGACGCAATTGTTAAATTTTCTGAATTAGAAGATTTTTTAGATGTTCCAGTTAGAAATTTCTCTTCTGGTATGGTAACAAGATTAGCGTTTTCTGTAGCAACAATTGTTGAACCTGAAATTCTCATAGTTGATGAAGTACTATCAGTTGGAGATATAGCTTTCAAACAAAAAAGTGAACAGAAAATGAAGTCTATGATTAAGGGGGGGACAACTGTTTTGTTTGTGTCTCATGATATTAGGCAAATAAGAGAATTATGTAATACAGTAATTTGGTTAGAAAATGGAATGGTAAAAATGCAAGGGGAAGCTAATCAAGTATGTAATGAATATGAAGCATATATGCTTAACAGATAATTTAAAAAATATTATAAAGTTAAGGAGAATAATAAAATGAGAAGAATAATTAATGCATTAAAGAAATATGGTTTTATGGTTTTTTTAATCAAACTTTTAAAGAAGATTGCATATAAAATCTTTAAAAGATTTGATGATTTAGACAGACAAATTGCAGAAAAAAGAGAGAAAAAGAGAATAAATGAAAAAAGTGATGAATTATTGTTTCTAGATAAACTTTGTCATAATAGTAAATATAAATATATTTTTGTATTTTATCCATATACAGAATGGAATTTACCAATTTTTCAAAGACCACAGCAAATTGCATTAGAGTTAGCTAATAGAAAAGATGTTTTATATTTCTTTTGTACAGCAAATTGTATGTATGATAAGATAAATTCATATGAAAAAATAAAAGATAATTTGTATATAACAACTGAATACAAATATTTAACAGAAAAAGTTAAAACAGATAAAAGGATTATACATTTATATTCTACAGACATAGTTTCTAAATTAGATGTTGTTACAGAGGCAATGGAAAGAAATGATAAAATATTATATGAATATATAGATGAAATACATGAAGATATAACACAAAGTGTTCCTAAGGACTTTTGGGACAAGCATAATTTTATAATGAAAAATGAAGAGTGTTATATTGTAACTACAGCAGATAAATTATATAATGATGTCAAGAAAATTAGAAATAAAAACTTTATTTTAGCTACAAATGGTGTTACTTTAGAAGATTTTGTTATTGATGAAAAAATGGAAACACCTGAGGTAATTACAGAATTAAAAAACAAATATGATAAATTAATAGGTTATTATGGAGCTTTGGCAAAATGGTTTGATTATGAACTTTTAGATAAGGTTGCAAAAAAATATCCAAATTATGCAATTGTTTTAATTGGATTGAAATATGATGACTCATTAGAAAAAAGCAAAATACTAGATAATACAAATGTCTATTATTTAGGAAAAGTAGAATACAAACAATTAATAAACTATTCTTCAAAATTGGATTTATTAACAATACCATTCTTAATAAACGAAATTACAGAATCAACTTCTCCTGTAAAGTTATTTGAATATATGGCAACTCAAAAACCTATTTTAACTACTGCAATGAAAGAGTGCAAAAAATATAAGAGTGTAAATATTGCAAATTCTCATGAAGAATTTATAGAAAAGATACCTGAGGTATTAAAATTAGAAAATGATGAAGAATATAAAAAAATATTGATGAAAGAAGCAAAGGACAACACCTGGAAACAAAAATCAGAAGATATCATAGCACTATTAGGAGGGGAGAGTAAAAAATGAATTCAAAAAGACTAAAGATACCAAGTATTTTTATATATTCATTACCTGTATTCTTTATATTTACAATAATTTTATTAGCATATTGGCCAGGAATATTAGTAAGTGATTCAATGGTACAGTGGAATCAAATACAAAATTGGCAATTTGATGATTGGCATCCAGCTTATAATACAATTTATATGGCAATTTTAACTAAAATATGGAATAATCCAGGATTTGTACTATGGATTCAATGTTTGTGGATGTCATTAGCTATAGGATATTTTTTTGATAGAATACAAAAATACTATAATGTTAATAAATATTTTTTATTAATAATGTCAATAATATTTGCTTTAATACCTTTAAATTATAATTTTGCTGTAACATTATTAAAGGATACAATATATTCTACATTTATTATATTTTTGACTGCACTAGTAATTGATATCATAAATGACAAAAATTTCTTTAAAAATAAGTTAAAATGTGCATTTTTATTAATAGTATGTCTTGCAATCTCATTGTTTAGACATAATGGTGTTATTGTTGTAGCATTAATGGGAATTGTTTTAACTATAATATATAGAAAGCAAAAACTTTCATATATCGTTTTTGGAGGTTGGATAATAATATATTTATTGATGTCTACACTTGGATTTAAAATATTAAAAATACAAAAAAATGATTATGCTAACAAATATGGACCAGTCTCACATTTGATGGCAAGGATGTTAAATACTGAAGGAGTGGAATTTACAGAAGAAGAATTAAAATTGTTATCTGAGTACACAGATATAGAGCAATTAAAAGAGACATTTAATGTATATAATATGGATTATAGTATTAATTCACAAAAGATAGAAAAATTAAAAGAAAGTGGAAGTGAGTACTTAAAGTTAGGACTAAAGAAAGCCTTGCAATATCCTGAAGTAGCAATAAAACATTATATTTATTTAACATCATTCTTATATAGTCCGATACCTTTTAAGGATTCAGGTGTAGTTGGAATGTTTATCGAAACAGATTTATGGGTATATAATGATAAATATCCAAATTTAAATGAAAATTCAAAAATACCAAAGCTTTTACCATACTTAAAAAAAGCAGAATTAGCATATCAATCTAAAAAAATAGAAAATATTACAATGAGACCTGCCTTATATATGTATTTGAGTATTGCAATGATTTTTGTAATTAGTTTAATAAAGAAAAATAAAAAAATATGGTTGATTATATTACCTACTATTTTTAATATAATAAGTTTAGCACCTGCTATTCCAGTTGCTATGACAAGGTATGTGTATGCAACAATGTTTGGTTTCTTTTGTTTTGCAATATGGTTTATATATGAAATATTCAATGTGATAAAGAAAAAATATGGTAATGAAAATTAATTATATATATGGAGAAAAGTATGAGAGATAAAATTTCAAAGTTGATTAGTGTTTTAAAAAAGGATGGAATTATAAACACAACAAAAAAACTTTATAGATATATGAAATCCAGATATTTGTCTAAATTAAATTTATTTGCATATTTAAACATTAAAATAAATATAAAAAAATTTAATAAAATATTAGATGATGTTTTAAATTCCAACAATTATGATAGAATTATTGTATGGAGAAGTACATTTGGATGGAATGTTCCATTAATGCAAAGACCACAACATATATCAAAGAACTTCGCAAATCAAAAATGTTTAGTATTTTATGAAGTAACAACTATGACAGATAAAGTAAGTAATATAAAAAAAATGTACAATAATTTATACCTAGTAAATTTTAATAACAAAGCAATGAAAAAACTACTATTAAATAAGATAAATACGGTAAATAAACCCAAATATATACAATTTTATTCTACGGATTGTAGTGTGAGCTTAGATGAATTAAAGGATTATATTAATAATGGATATAAGGTTATATACGAATATATAGATGATATAAGTCCAGTATTAATAGGAACAAAAAACTTACCTAAAAATTTAACAGATAAATATGAATATATGTTGCACAATACAGAAGATGTATTTGTTGTTGTAACAGCAGATGAAATAAAAAAAGATGTTATTTCTAAAAGAGGAGAAGAAAAATTAGTATATTCATGCAATGGTGTTGATGTAAATCATTTTAAAGAAGATATAGATAAAAATTATGTTTTTGATAAAGAATTTAGTGAACTATTAAATATCAATAAACCGATAATTGGTTATTATGGTGCAATGGCTACATGGTTTGACTACAATTTAATAAAATATCTAGCAGAAAAAAGAAAAGATTATAATATAGTTTTAATTGGAATAAAATATGATGATTCACTAGAAAAAAGCAATCTAAATCAATATAAAAACATACATTATTTAGGTTGTAAAGATTATTCTATTTTACAAAACTATGCAAATAAATTTACTGTGTGTACAATACCATTTGTCATAAATTCAATAACAAAAGCAACTTCACCAGTAAAATTATTTGAGTATATGGCTTTAGGAAAACCAATTGTAACTACAGCAATGCACGAATGTAAAAAATATAAATCAGTAATGATTGCTGAGGATAAGGAAGAGTTTATAGATTTAATAGATAAATCTGTTAATATGAATAAGGAAAATAGTAAAGAATATTTCGAGTTATTAAATAAGGAAGCTGAAGAAAATACATGGAATAAAAAGGCCCAACAAATAATAGAACTTATAGAGAAATATGAAGGATAATATTTCAAGAATGGAGGGAGAAGTTTGAATATATTAGTAGTTAGCCAAAATTTTACAATGGGTGGTTTAGAAACTCAAATATATACACAATATAGAACTATGAAAAATGAAAATAAATTTTCATTTGCATTTAAGAATTATAGTAGTAATTTAGATTTGAGTGAAGCAAAAGTATATACAGGTTTTAATTTTTCAGGAGACTCATCAATAAAGCAGTTTTGTGAAGATGTTGAAAAATTAATTGAGATAATAAATAATGATAATATTAATGTTATTCATGCCCATCCATTTTATTCTGTATTTCCAGCCGTATTTGCTGCGAAAATTATGAGTATTCCGATTGTATACACATATCATGGGGTTTTATCACTAAATTTTACAAACCAAATAAATGATAACTTATTATTCAAAGCAATTCTGGAAAGTGAAATTGATAGAATATTTTCAGTATCTAAAACAGGAATACTTTCAATGAGGAATATTATAAGTAATAGTGATAAAGTGGTTTTTTTCCCAAATTCTATTGATTTAACTAAATATAAAAAAAATGATGTTATTAACAATAAAAATTGGGCTTTAATATCAAGACTTGATTCAGATAAAATATATGAAATAAAAAAAATTATAAGTATTATGGATGAAGTTGATATTAAGAAAATATGTATTTATGGCAATGGAAATAAAAAAGATGAGCTAGAACAATTTATTATTGATAATGGACTAGATGAAAAGGTAGTTCTTATGGGACATTGCGATAACATATGTAATGAATTAAATGGCAAATATAATGGTGTATTAGGAACAAGTAGGGTCGCAATGGAAGCAATTGCAATGGGATATCCAACTATATTAGTTGGATATGGTAAAATTACAGGTATTATAGATTTAGAAATATATAATTTAATAAAGGAAGAGAATTTTATAAATAAAACATTACAGAATATTTCGACTGATAAATTAAAAATACAAATACAAGAGGTCTATGAGGAGAAAGATACAAGAGATGAATTATATGAAATTTTTATAAAAGAATATTCTGCTAGTGAGTTATATAAAAAATATAAAGACGAAATAAAAAACATAAAAATAATGAGCTCATATGATATACCAAGATTATATGAAGAGATTAATAGTTTAAAAGATAATGATTTAGATGATAAAATATATTCTAGTAGATTATTTTATAATATTTTAAAAAAATATATTCAATCAGAGACAATATCAATTTATTTAAAAGATGATTTTTATAGATTAGATATGTATTTTAACGAATTAGATTTGTATGCCAATATATCAAGTGAAATATCTCAGTTAAGAAGTAGTATTGATGCACAGAGTAAGGCTATAGAAAGTAATAGGGAATATATAAATGATATTACCGAAAATTTTAATAATTTATATTCTACAGAATCATTAAAGATGGATAATAAAATTAATTTAATAAAACAAGAACAATCTGATTTACAAAATAAAATTAATTTAATAAAAGAAGAACAATCTTGTTTACAAGAAAAAATTAATATTAAATTTCTTGCTAAGAATAGTTGGAGGATATTAAAAAATAGATTAAAGAAATGAATTGGAGGTGAGTATGGAAAAAGAGAGTATAATAGACTTCAATGTATGTAGCGCAAAGAAGGAAAAATTGATAGAAGAAATATTTCAAGACTATGTTAATAAAAAACAGTCTATAATTTTTAGTATAAATCCAGAAATTATAATCAATAATTATAAAAACACAATATATAAAGAAAAATTAAATGCTGAAAAATATCAAATTCCAGATGGAATTGGAATAGTATATGCTTCAAAAATTAATAATGGAAATATAAAGGAAAGAATTGCTGGAATAGATTTTATGTATAATATTATAGAAGAATCTATAAAATATAATGCCAAAATATTTCTTTATGGTGCAAAAGAAGGAATTATAGAAAATGCTAAAGAACAATTACAAAGTAAATATAAAGATGTAAATATTGTGGGTGTATGTAATGGATATATTGATGAAGAAAATGCAATTCAGCAAATAAATAAAACTAATCCAGATATATTATTCATAGGTATAGGAAGCCCTAAACAAGAAAATTTTATTTTTAAAAATAAAGATAAATTAAAAAATGTAAGGATAATTATGCCAGTTGGTGGAAGTTTTGATGTAGTGAGTAATACTCTAAAAAGAGCACCAAATTGGATGATAAAGATAAATTTAGAATGGCTATATAGATTAATTAAACAACCTAAACGAATATTTAGGCAAATAAAATTAATAAAATTTGTAATATATGTTTTGTTAGACAAAATAAAAACGAAAAGGAGAAGATAATAAATGTCAAAAATAAAAGTTATGACTATTTTTGGGACAAGACCAGAAGCAATAAAAATGGCTCCATTGGTTAAAGAATTAAAAACTAGAGAGGAAATTGAATGTATTGTATGTGTAACTGCACAACATAGACAAATGTTAGATCAAGTATTAAATGCATTTAACATAAAACCAGATTATGATTTAAATATTATGCAACAAGGACAAACCTTGTCAGATATTACATCTAAAGCTTTAAAAGGATTAGAAAATGTGATAAATGAGGTAAAACCTAATATAGTTTTAGTTCATGGTGATACAACAACAACTTTTGCTGGTGCTTTAGCTGCATATTATTGTCAAGTAGATGTTGGACATGTTGAAGCAGGCTTAAGAACATGGAATAAATATTCACCTTTTCCTGAGGAAATGAATAGGCAAATGGTTGGAGTAATTGCAGATATGCATTTTGCACCTACAGAAAATAGTAAAAATAGTTTAATAAAAGAAGGTAAGAAAATAGAAAATATTTATGTTACAGGAAATACAGCAATAGATGCATTATCTACCACAGTTAATAAATCATACTATAATGATATATTTGATTGGGTTGGTAATGATAGATTAATTCTTATTACAGCACATAGAAGAGAAAATCTTGGAGAACCTATGAGAGGAATGTTTAAAGCTATAAAAAGAATTTTAGATGAATTTGATGATGTAAAAGCTATATATCCTGTTCATTTAAATCCAAAAGTTAGAAATGTTGCAAATGAAGTCTTAGGAAATAATGATAAAATTAAATTGATAGACCCATTAGAAGTAATTGATTTTCATAATTTTTTGGCTAAATCATATTTGATATTGACAGATAGTGGGGGAATTCAAGAAGAAGCTCCTTCATTAGGTAAGCCAGTATTAGTACTTAGAGATACTACAGAAAGACCAGAAGGAATAGAGGCAGGAACATTAAAACTAACTGGAACTGATGAAGAAACAATTTATAAAATGACTAAAGAGTTATTACAAAACGAAAACGAATACATAAAAATGAGTAAAGCTTCAAATCCATATGGAGATGGAAATGCAAGTAAAAGAATTGCAGATGCAATTATAAAAAAATATTCTAATTAAATAATTTTGAAGTGAGGTAATAATTATGTGGGGAGATATATCAATCGCATTCCTATTAGCCTTTGTAACAGCATTTGTAATAACACCATATACAATTAGGTTAGCTAATAAAATTGGGGCAATAGATCTACCAGAGAAAAGAAGAATAAATGAAAAACCAACACCACGTTTAGGAGGGATTGCAGTTATTGCTGGTTTTTTAATATCGTGTACATATTTGTTAATAGTTATGACATTAGAAAAAACTTTTAATCTATTTGGGGAAGAACAGTATTTTCATAAACTTATAGGTTTATTAATTGGAATAATTGTATTAGCAGTAGTGTGTTTTATTGATGATGTTAAAGGTATTTCCGCAATTATTAAATTAATTGGTCAAATTATTGCAGCTATAATAGTTGTTACATTTGGAATACAAATTGATAGTATTAATATTCCCTTTTTAGAGCAAACATTAAATATAAATAATAATAGTATATATGTATATATCATTTCTGTTATTTGGATAGTGAGTATAACAAATGCGATAAATCTAATAGATGGTTTAGATGGTTTATCTTCTGGAATAACATTGATTTCATGTATTTCATTAATAATAGTTTTTACAATGAATCAGTCTCCTATTATAGCAATTATTCTAATAACAGCATTAGCAGGAGCAATAGTAGGCTTTTTGCCATATAATATTAATCCAGCAAAAACTTTTATAGGTGATACTGGTGCACAGTTTTTAGGATTTACATTAGCAGTAATTTCTATTCTGGGAACAGCCAAAACTTATACTTTATTAGTTTTAATTGCACCTTTAATAATATTAGCATTGCCGATAGCAGATACATTATTTGCAATTATTAGAAGAATAATAAAAGGTAAATCTATAAAAGCTGTTTTTTCTCCAGATACTGGTCATCTACATCATAAATTAATGAAAAAAGGATATACACAAAAACAAGCTGTTTGCATTCTTTATGGAATTAGTGCATGTTTAGGTATGTTTGCAATAATATTATTGGAAAGTGGAATTTGGAAGGCAATTTCATTTGCTTTAATGATTATTGCAGTAATTTCTATAGGATATAAAGATTTTATGAAGTCAAAAGAAGAAAAAAAGTAGTGTACAAATTAAAAGAATTATAAAGTAGATTAAATGATATTATAAAGGAGAAAATTATGATAGAAAAGAGGAAAAATCTTATGAAAATAATTTTAGTAATACTGTATTTAATATTAACGGTTTCTGGTCTAATATTAATGAAAAAAGGTGGAAATTCAGGAACAATAAAACTAAATGAAGGAGATATAGCATTTACAATTAATTGGATAAGTGCACTGGGTTTTGTATGTTACTTATTTAGTTTTCTATTGTTTACAAGAATTGTAGTAATGTTTGACTTAAGTTACATAATGCCACTAGTTACTGGAATAGTTCAAATTTTAACTTTGATTAGTGCATCAGTAGTTTTTAAAGAGGAAATGTCGAGACAGGGAATCATAGGTGCAGCAATAATTATAATTGGAATTATAATTATGAATTTCAAAAAAGTATAAAAATAAGGTGGATTAAATGGAAAAAAAATTATTAGAAAAAAATGTAGATAATATAGAGGAAATAGAGAAAGGAAATATTCACAAAAAAGAAAATGATACTAAAATTGAAATTCAAAATAACACTAATATAGATAAAAAAGAAAATGCCAAACAAACAAATGAAAAAAATTATAATACATCTAATAATAATAATACCATAAATCAATCCAAAAATTTTTGGCAAAAGACAAAATCTGTTTTAGCAAAAACTAGAACAAAAATTATAAACACAAGAATATTTCCTATTTTAATTGGATTTATAATATTATTAAAAACAATCTTTTTATATAAAAATGGAATGTATTCAAATCAAAGCATAGGCAGGGAAATGCTAATAACTATGTCATATATGGCAGGTGCATTTATAGCTATATTTATAATAATACCAATGTTATTAAAACCAAGAGCAAGGTTTTGGGCAACTTTGCTGGTGGATTTACTTGTAAGTATATTGTTATGTATAAATGAAATTTATTATAATTATTCATCAAATTTAGTATCTGTATCACAAATTTCTAATTTGCAATATGGAAAAGAAATTTCAGCAAGTTTACCAGACTTAATACATATACGTCAAATAGCGTATTTTATAGATATAATATTAATAATTATTTTAGTAATAGCTAAGAAAATAAGAGTAAATAAAAATGCAAAATTTAGCTTTATTCCAGGTATAATATACACAGCTGTAATAGTTGTAATTTCATCAAATACAATTCCTAAATGGATAGAAAATGCTAGTGTTCATCAATATAATAAAATTATGCAAATTGAAGCATCTAGTATATATGGATATCATTTTATAGATATAAGAAATAATTTTAATATGAAAAAAAATGTAAAATATAAAACCAAAACAGCAGTATTAGAAGCATATGATGATTTAAAAAATAAATATAATTCAAAATACACTATACCACCTGAATTTATAGATATTGCAAAAGATAAAAATGTCATAATATTACAATTAGAATCAGTACAAAACTTTGTTGTAAATAAAAAAATAAATGGATATGAAATTACACCAAATTTAAATAATTTTCTAAACGAAAATATTACATTTACAAATATGCATAATCAAAGTTATTCATCAACAGCTGATTCAGAATATGGTGTTATGAATTCATTATATCCATTAGAAAATGGAAGATCATTTGCACAATACCCATCTAATAATTATAATGATATATATCAAAACTTTAAAAATGGTAATTATACAACAACATATATTCATGGAAATTATGGAGGTTTCTGGAATAGAGATGCTGTATATTCAAGATTAAAAATAGATAATTTATTATTTGATAATGTTTTTGATGAAAATACTGAAAGAATAAATGGATATATTTCAGATGAAGAATTATATAAAAAAGTTATTGAAGAATTAAAAGGTTATAATGATAAATTTTTCATAAATATAATTGCAGCATCATCACATATTCCTTTTGAATTAGAAGGAATTGAGAATAGAGAAAATAAACTAGATTTTGACCCAGGAGAAGAATATAGAGATATATTGTTTGGAAATTATTTAGAAGCAGTAAATTATGCAGATTATGCTTTTGGTTTATTTTTAGAGAATCTAAAAGAAGCTGGACTATATGAAGATACAGTAATTTTAGTTTATGGAGATCATGCAGGTTTACAAATGTATAATTGGGAAATGGAGGATTTTATGAAAATCGAAAATCCAGAATTAAATGATATTCAAACACAAATTAATTATTCAAATGTTCTTTGTGGATTAAGAGTTCCAGGATTAGGATATATGCAGATAGATAAACCAGTAAGTAAATTAGATATAAAACCAACTTTAACTCAAATTTGTGGAGTAGAAGATAAATTTTCATTAGGAATGAGTATGTTTTCAGATAAAGATTTTGTATGTTTAAATAATGGAAAAATTATTACTGATAAATATTTTTATGATGGTGATTGGTATTTAATACAAAGTGGAGATCATTTGGATTTATCAACAATGCCTCAAACTGAAGTAGATAAATTAAATTTTTATAGTGATTCATTACAAAAAGAATTAGATATTTCATTATCTATTAATATACTAAATTTATTAAAATGATCCAAAACTATAGGAGGATGTAGCAATGGAAGATGATAGATTACTAAGACCAGATCTTGAAAATTTTAGTGAAGAAAAATTAGAAGCTTCACTAAGACCAAGGTTTTTAAATGAATATATAGGTCAATCAAAAGTAAAAGAAAACATGAAAATATATATAGAAGCTGCTAAAAAAAGAAAAGAACCATTAGATCATGTTTTATTATATGGACCTCCTGGTCTTGGAAAAACAACATTAGCTAATATAATCTCAAATGAAATGAATTCTAATATAAAAGTTACATCAGGACCTGCTATTGAAAAAGCAGGTGATTTAGCAGCATTATTGACTAATTTACAGGAATTTGATGTATTATTTATTGATGAAATTCATAGATTAAATAAAAATGTAGAAGAAATATTATATCCTGCTTTAGAAGATTTTACTTTAGATATTGTGATAGGAAAGGGGCCTACAGCAAAATCAATTAGAATAGATTTGCCTAAATTTACCCTAATAGGTGCTACAACAAAAGCAGGTAGTTTATCAACTCCATTAAGAGATCGTTTTGGAATTGTGGATAGATTGGAATTATATAATATAGAAGACTTAGCTTTTATTGTAAAACGTTCTGCAAAAATTTTGGGGATAGGTATTGATGATGAATCTGCAAAAGAAATTGCAAGACGTTCAAGAGGAACTCCGAGAATTGCAAATAGATTATTGAAACGTGTTCGTGATTATGCAGCAGTTTTGAGTGATGGAAATGTGAATTTGAAATTAACAAAAACTGCATTAAATAGATTAGAAATAGATGAAATGGGATTAGATGAAATAGATAGGAAATTATTAGATGTGATGATTACAAAATATGCAGGAAGACCTGTTGGGATTGATACTTTAGCTACTACTATAGGGGAGGAAGTTGATACTTTGGAAGATGTGTATGAGCCTTATTTGATTCAAATAGGTTTTATATCTAGGACTGTGAGGGGGAGAATTCCGTTACCTGCGGCATATGAGCATTTAGGATATTTGATTACGTGATAGGTTATATAAATGCTTTTGCAATAGGCCGTCAAATTCAATAGTTATGTAAAAGGGATAAATATATTAACATTCCGTACGCTTACTGGCTTG
>CANPWE010000007.1 GCA_947581895.1 uncultured Clostridia bacterium
ACACAATATATATTAACATATCAAGCTTCTGGAAACTCAGGAGATGAAATATCTTTAAAAGATAGTTCAGGAAAGGAGATAACATCATTTAAAACAGAAAAATCTTATGGAGTAATTACTATATCAAATGAAAATATTACAAAAGGAAATAGTTATACTTTATATGTAAATGGTGAAAGTGTTGGAAGTTTAGAAGCAAATAATATAATTACATCTAATTTTTCATCAGGTGGAGCTGATATGAGAGGTGGAGGAAATGGACCTGATATGAGAGGTGGAGGAAATGGACCTGATATGAGGGGTGGAGAAAATGGAGCTAATATGAAAGGTGGAGAAAGAGAAATGAGACAAAGACCGGAATATTAGCAATAAAGAAAGATTATTCTTACTCTGGAATCTGCTGTTAATGAAAATGTCTGGGCGATTTTGAACACATATTTTGAAGAAGTGTACTTTAACTGAAACTACATTTGAATAATAGAGTTCTCTAATTTAGGGGACTCTTTTATAATGCGTATTTATCGTATAAACATAATCAGTTGACACACAAGAGATTATTTCAAAATTATGTAAATATATAAATATCAAAAAATAAATCTTAAATTGTAACTTAGTTGTAACTTTCAATATTGTATAATGAATTTACGAAAGGAGAATATGATTATGGAAATTTTAAAAGTAGAGAATTTAACAAAAATTTATGGAAAAGACTCAACCAAAGTAGTTGCATTAGATAATGTATCATTTTCAGTGCAAAAGGGAGAATTTGTAGCAATAGTAGGTGCATCAGGTAGTGGGAAATCAACATTGTTACATTTAATGGGAGGAGTAGATAGACCAACATCAGGTAAAGTATTTATTGATGGAAAAGATATATTTAATTTTAATGATGATAAACTTGCAATATTTAGAAGAAGACAGGTAGGATTAATATATCAATTTTACAACTTAATACCTATACTAAATGTTGAAGAAAACATTACATTACCACTTGCTTTAGATAATCGTGAAATAAACAAGGAAACATTAAATGAAATGCTAAAATTATTAGGATTAGAAAACAGAAGAACACATTTACCAAATGAGTTATCAGGAGGTCAACAACAAAGAACTAGTATAGGAAGAGCATTAATAACAAATCCAACAATTATTTTAGCAGATGAACCAACAGGAAACTTAGATTCTAAGTCTAGTGATGAAATAGTTGCTTTATTGAAAAAATCTAATAAAGAATTAAAGCAAACAATTATTATGATTACACATAATATGGAAATTGCAAAATGTGCTGATAGAATTATCAAAATAGAAGATGGAAGAATTGCTATGGAGGTGTAAAGTATGAATTTGCTTAATAAACTTACTATAAAAAACTTAAAATTGAATAAAAAAAGAACTATAGTTACTATTATAGGAATAATATTATCAGTTGCACTTATTACAGCTGTTGCTTCAATATATTGTAGTGGTATAGCTTCTTTAATAAAATTCGAAACTCAGCAAAAAGGAAATTTTCATACAGCATTTTATAATGTACCAATAAATGAAATTGAGTCAATAAAAAATAATCGAGAAGTAGAACATATATACATAACACAGGACATAGGGTATGCAAGACTAGTGGATTCTAAAAATGAATATAAACCATATGCATTTATAAAATCATTTACAAAAGATGCTCTTGAAAATCTTTCAATTAAATTAGTGGATGGAAGATTACCAGAAAAAAATGATGAAATAGTAATACCAACTCATTTAAAAACTAATGGTAGAGTTATTTTAAATGTTGGAGATACTATTACATTAGATGTAGGTAAAAGGGTTACTAGTGAAGGTTATGAATTGGATCAGAGTAATCCATATCATCCATATGATTATACAGAGGTAACTGAAAATGAAGGAAAAGGAGAAGTAATAGATGTGGACAATAGTACTAAAATTGATGAAAAAATAATTGACACATCTTCTATAACATATAAAATAGTTGGAATAATTGAAAGACCAGCATCAAATATTGAAAGTTATGATGCACCTGGATATACTTTTATAACTTTAAACAATGAAAATTATTCAGAAAGTGATTATGTTGATGTTTATGCAAGATATACAAAATCAGGTACTAAAAATAGTGATTCAGTTACTTCAGGTATTTTGGGTGTAAGTGAAGAGGCTTTTTCAAAATTATCATCTGAAAGATTAAGTAATGAAGAATATGAAAATGTAATGAAAGAAATGGAAAATGCAAAATATAGTTATAATGTAAATGATTATTTAATAATGCTAGAAACAGATCCATTAAATATCGAATCAAGTGGAGGACTTAGTGTAGTAGCAATAATTGTTTGCTGTATAATAGTGTTAACATCAGTATTTTGCATTAAAAATAGCTTTGATATTTCTATTACAGAGAAGATAAAGCAATATGGTATGTTAAGAAGTATAGGGGCTACTAAAAAGCAGATAAAAAGAAATGTTTTTTATGAGGCAACTATATTGGGAATAATAGGAATTCCATTAGGAATATTATCAGGATTTTTTGCTTCATATATTTTAATAATTGTAAGTAATCATTTTTTAGCTGGGATGTTTGAAGAAAGTAGTTTGAAATTAATTTTTTCATTTTCATGGATTGCTGTGTTAGTTGCATTATTACTAGGAATAGTTACTATATATTTATCAGCTATTAGAAGTGCATTAAAAGCTTCCAAAATTTCACCAATAGATTTAATTAGAAATAGTGCTAATATAAAAATAAAATCTAAAAAAATAAAAAGTTCTAAGATTATAAATAAGATATTTGGAATTGGTGGAGAGATATCATATAAAAATTTAAAAAGAAATAAAAAGAAATATAGAACTACTATAGTATCAATAGTTTTATCAGTTTTTGTATTTATAGCATTATATTCATTTATGAATTTGGCATTTGTATCTATTGATAATGAGTTAAATATATCAGATTATAATATATGTCTTAGTGTAGAGTATACAGATTTAGGAGAAAATGATGTATATGAAAAAGCTTTGGAAACTACAAAGCTTGATAATATTAGAGATTATACTGTGTATAGAAGTGCTAGTTTGCAAATAAAAAATCCTAGATATAGTAGTGAATATAAACAAATATTACATGGACCTGAAGGTGAGGGAGCATTTAATGGGTATACTAGTATGTCGGCTTTAGGTGATGAACAATATAGAAAATATATTAGGAGTTTGGGATTAAATTATGATGAAATGAAGGATAAAGCTATAGTGTGTGATAATGTAGCTGTAAGTGTTTATGATGCGAATAAAAATAGGAATGTGGATTATAGAGTAAGGGAATTTTCATATAATAAAGGTGATAGAATTAGTGCAGATGTGAATGGGGAAGAAGAATTACAATTAGATGTGGGGTGTGTGACAAGTGAATTACCTTTTGGGTTAAAAAATAATAAGTATAATAGTATTATAGTAGTGAGTGATCAATTTTTTGATAGATATGCAGATTGTCATGGGATGTATATTTATTATGATTCATCAAATGCTAGTAAGTTACAGGATGATATTGATGAGGTGTTTAAGGATTATGGTAAGTATAATTTAAATAATATGGAGGAAAATGTTAAGTTAATGAAGAATTTGTATACTCTTATAGGAATATTTTTGTATGGGTTTATTGTTGTGATTTCTTTGATTGGTATTACAAATATATTTAATACTATTACTACTAATATGGAGCTTCGTAGACAGGAGTTTGCAATGCTTAAGTCTATTGGAATGACTAAAAGGGAGTTTAATAGGATGATTAGGCTTGAGAGTATTTTTATGGGAGTTAAGTCTTTGGTGTTTGGAGTGTCAATAGGTGTTGGTTTGTCTTATGCTATTTATAGAGCTTTGGGTGAGGAGTCTGGTGTGAAGTATGAGTTTCCTGTAGGTGCTGTGGGTATTGCTGTGGTGGCTGTGTTTTTGCTTATTTTTTGTATAATGAGGTATTCTATGGGGAAGATTAGTAGGCAGAATACTATTGAGACTATTAGGAATGAGAATATTTAGGTGGCTTTTTTGGTTTTTCTTTTGCAGGTAGAGTTTTGAAGAATTAGGTTTGGTTTTTTGCTTTTGCAGTGGGCCGCCTCAAAAACTTAGGGAGACTGTGGTGGCAGATATATATTGTTTTGAAAATGCTTCCCAACAGCGCACAGAGAGTAATAATTCCTGAGCGTGAGAGTCGAATTGCTGTGTGGCAGTGAGGGAGTGTGTATACGTTTTGGGGGTTGTGGTGGTCTGGGGAATTATAACTCTCTGTAGCTAGCCGGTCCCCACTTAAGCCGCATTTTCAAAACAATATATATCTGCCACCACAGTCTCCCTAAGTTTTTGAGGCTACTCTGAGGGTTTGGGGAGTGGGTTTGACATTGGGGAGGTAAAATTGTATATTTGTAGGTAGAGGAGTTGGGGAATGAATATTTTGTTGGTTGAAGATAATTTAGTAATTGTAAAGGGGTTGAAGTATTCTTTTGAGAAGAATGGGTATAGTTTGGTTTCAAAAACTTGTGTAAAAGAGGTGAGAGAGTATTTGGAAACAAAGCCAAAGATTAATTTGATAATTTTGGATATTACTTTGCCAGATGGGAATGGGTTTAAGTTGTATATAGATGTGTTAAAACAGTTGAATATTCCAACTATTTTTTTGACGGCAAATGATGAAGAAGATGATATTGTAAAAGGATTAAATATTGGGGCAGAAGATTATATAACTAAGCCATTTAGTACAAAAGAATTATTGGCTAGAGTGAATAAGGTAATTTTAAGATCTAAGAAAAATAGTGTTGTACAAGTAAAAGATATAAGTTTTGATATGGATAAAATGTTGGTAAAAAAGAATAGTGATATTGTAGAGTTGAGTTCATTAGAGTTAAAGTTGCTGAATTTGTTGTTTTTAAATATTAATAAAGTGGTTACAAGGAATACAATACTTGATAAAATATGGGAATGGACAGGAAATGATGTAGATGACCATACTATAACAGTATATTTTAAGAGAATAAGAGAAAAATTGGGAACAGATATAATAGTTACTATTAAAGGAATGGGGTATAGGATAGATGATGGCAAACAAGATTAAGTTAAAGAAACATTTAATATGTATTTTTGTGTGTGTTGTATGTTTATTAATTTTGTTTTTAGTAATAAATATATATGAGTATAGTGTGTATACAAAAAATTTTAATGATAAAATAGTAGGAATGGTTGGTAAAATAAAAGAAGAATATCCTAGTATTTCTGATAATGAAATTATGCAAATATTTAATAGTGAAGATTCAAATATAAATATATTTAGTAAATATGGTATAGATGTAAATAAAGAATCTATAATATTGAAAAATGAGAAAAGCTATCATAGGTTTTTGGTAGTAAATATAGGATTTTTACTTTTATCAAATTTTATTTTGTTGATTATATTTTTTAAGTATAATTTTGAAAAAGATAAAGAGATTAATGAAATTATTAAATATATTGAAGAAATAAATAAGAAAAATTATTCTTTGCATATTGATGAAATATCAGAAGATGAATTATCTATTTTGAAAAATGAAATATATAAAACAACAATAATGTTAAAAGAAAGTGCAGAAAATTCATTAAAAGATAAAATAGAATTAAAAATATCACTTGAAGATATATCACATCAATTAAAAACACCTTTAACATCAATATTGGTTATGTTAGATAATATAATAGATAACCCAGATATGGATGTTGATACTAGAGTGGATTTCATTAGAGATGTAAAAAGAGAGGTTGTAAATATAAATTTCTTGGTGCAAGCCATATTGAAGTTATCAAAATTTGATTCTAATACTATAAATTTTAGCAAAGAGAATATATTAGTAAAAGATATTATAGATGAAAGTGTGAAAAATGTTTCAAGTTTGTGTGATTTAAGGAATATTCAGGTGGAAATAAATGGTGATGAAAAGGCACAGCTAAATTGTGATTTTATGTGGCAAGTTGAGGCAATTACTAATATTATAAAAAATTGCATTGACCATTCAAATACTGGAAATAAAATTTGTATAAGATATGAAAAGAATAATGTTTATGTAATGATAAAAATTCAAGATTTTGGTGATGGTATATCTAAAAAAGATTTACCACATATATTTGAGAGGTTTTATAAAGGTGAAAATTCCACAGATGATAGTGTTGGTATAGGGCTTGCTTTATCTAAGACTATAATTGAAAAAGATAATGGAAATATAAGTGTGGAGTCAGAAAAAGGAAAGGGAAGCTGTTTTGTTATAAAGTATTTTTAGCCAAGGTTAGACAAGGGAACTAGACAAGGGGACGGGGTTTTTGTCTCAAGTCTGTTGAAAAAGTTAGACAAGGGGACGGGGTTTTTGTCTCGAGTCTGTTGAAAAAGTAGACAAGGGGACGAGGTGAGCTAATGAGTGTTGAAAATCCTTTGTTTATAAGCACTAACAAAACCAAAGCAAGTGATAAAAGCCAGCTCACTTGTTGCATAACAATTTAGGAGGAAAAATACTATGAAAAAAAATGGTGAAACATTTTACATAATGTTGACAAATTATGTAAAATGTGTTATACTGGAACAACAAGCCAAGTGCTTTTTTATATAGATTTAATATCCGTTTTTACACCTTTTGGGTGTTGACATATAAAAAATAATTTTAGGAGGAGTTATACAATGGCAAACCCAACACTCGCTTTCACAGAAGTGAAGCAATTTAATGCACGGGAGCTTAACCAGCTTAAGGTGCAAACCTACGCAGAGATTCACTGGCAAACCGATACGTATTTCTGCGTAACAGAGGAAAAGGCAAGAAAATTTGCAGACATGTACGAGGAGATTATTCCTTATTGTCAGAGAATTACAACTGCTGATGGCATTGACATTTTTGTTGCAAAGGTTAAAAGACACCTTATCTGCACAGAGCCAAGCTTGTATTTAATGATGAAGGAAAGTTATTCTGCTATTGATGAATGCTACAAGGATGTTACTGAAATTGGAGGAGAATACTTCGAGAATTTGAGTTTCATCAACTGGGCAATTGAAACAGTAATACCTGTAAAGGAAACGTCATTCACATTTCCTAAAATGGGCACAGGATCGAGACTGTTCTATGTCGCTTGCTAACAATCTAAAACAATGAAAAGGAGAATGCAACATGAGAATGAGCAACACAGAGTTTACAAAGGCATTTAACACGACCTATAAAATGGTCGCAACAACAGGTATCTATTCGATGGAGCTGGCAAATAAAATCGGTTATGGAAAAGGTGTAAAAGCCATTGATATGCCAAAAGAAATGTCAGCTTGTGTGGAAAAGTATGGTGGAGGTTGCTGTTTCCATCATTCGTGGAGACTGATTCACAAACTCACTGAAGTAGGAATTACCGCATATTGGGCTGTTGTACCTGAACCAAATGAAAATGGACAAGTTGACCAAAAATGTGTCGTAGTTTATGAAACACCTAATGGAGACAGATATGTTGCTGACATTGTTGAAGACATCAAGGCAGGAGTAAAAGTAACTGACTTTGTTGGTGACAGCTGTAAGTGGGTAAACTCAAGAGGGGAGATTATTAACAACTCTCAAATTGACCTTTATGAAATGGCAAGGAGTAGCGATAATCCTATTGTTTCAGGGTATTTGAAGATTTATCCTAATCCAGATGATACAATGTCATTCAATGAGTACCGCAAATTGGATTGTGAGGTAGTGAATATGATTAACACCATGGAAGATTTCGGAATGGTTTCTAAAGATGACTACGTTGAAAATGAGCAGACAACAACCGATTATGAAAACACAATGGCTGATTTTGGTGTGCCTACAGGAAAAAAACGCAAAGATGATGAACCAACAGGTGATAATGGCACAGGTATGGGAATGTCAATAATGGATGGTTACAATGATAATCTTGGATTGTCTATGTAAACACCTCCATAAATGTTAGGAATAAAGAGGGCTGGAATTTCCAGTCCTCTTAAAAAAATCTTGTTTTATTTAGTCAGTTATTGGAAAAAATAATAAAAGGAAGAGGAGAAGTATGGAAAAGGTTGATATTTACAATAAATACAGAGAAAAGACAGGAAATGTTAAAGGAAGGAAAGAATTAGTATCAGGTGAGTATAGAATTTCTACACACATATGGATTATTAATTTTGAAAATAAAATACTAGTAGAAAAAAGATCAGAAAAAGAGGACAAATTTCCAGGAATGTGGGCCCAAGTTGGAGGAGGAGTTAAAGCAGGTGATACTAGTAAAATTACTGTGTTTAAAGAATGTAAAGAAGAGTTAAATTTTGATGTGGAAGAAAAAAATTTATTTTATATAGGATCATATATAAGAACAAAGGATATTGTAGATGTTTGGATGGTTAAACAAAATATAGATATTGAAAAACTTAAGCTACAAGAAGATGAAGTTGCAGAAGTTAGATTAGTAACATTTGATGAATTTGATAAAATGATAGATTCTGGAATTGTGGTTCCATCAATAAATCCATCATATACTTTGTTAAAGAACTATATTGAAAAATATGTAAATTAATCTTTTAGGGCGAATGATGATCACCTTTTTTTAGTTTCATTAAAAATTGAAAAAAATTTTCGTGTCTTAGACTTGATGTTTAACATTGCATCTTTTTTTATGATAACATTTTTCTAGACATTTGTATGAGCAAGTGAATGTATTTACAATCACTTGCTTTTTTGATATACTTTAATCAAATAAATACTAAGATATCAAGAAAAAGTAGATATAAAAATGCAGTAATAAAAAAAGTGCCATGGTAAAACAAGGAGGAAAGTTACAAATGTTGCTAATTAACGGAACTAATATAACTAAATCATTTTCAGGAGAAGTTCTTTTTGAAAATGTTTCTTTCAATGTATATGATAAAGACAAAATAGGTTTTGTTGGCATTAACGGAGCTGGAAAATCAACATTATTCAAAATTATAATAGGTATGATGGATTATGATAGTGGTAATTTGTCAAAAGGCAGAGATGTAAAAATTGGGTATCTTGAACAATAGACAAGGGGACGGGGTTTTTGTCTCAAAACTTAAATTTAGATCAAGGTAAACAAGGGGACTACAATTTATACTTTTTGTAACAAACATGAATTATGGAAAGTAGATGTACAATAATGTAATATTATTTTGATATAAAAAAACAAAAGGATTTTAGAATAACTAAAATCCTTTCTCTATTTTACCACAAGCAATTTTTGTGCCAGAATTACCACTTGGTTGAGTAGTAAAATCATCTGGCATATCATGAATAATTAAAACTCTTCCAATAATGTCTTTTATTTTAAATTTGTTAATTAAAACACTCATATATGCATATCCATTATTTTCAATTAAAGGTGGTAAATCGCCTACATGAAATGGATGAGGACATTTAGTTGGATTAAAGTGAGTTTTTGCATTTACAAATTCATCTTCAATATTTCCTGTGCATGAAGTTCCGTTCATGTATATGAAATCCAAAAAATCTTCCTTTGCAATGGTCTTTAGATTGTGGTAAACCATTTATTTTTGCAGTTAGTATAACTCCATTTGAGGTCTCTTTGAAAGTGACAATACCATCAATTTTAGGATATTTTGTAGAGCCATTTATATGGGCTTTAGCTACTTTAAAAATATTTGAAAACATATATTAACACCTCTAAATTAAATTTCACAATAATAGTATATTCATTTTTCTTTATAAAGGTTAAAATGGGATGGTTATTTGTGTTGTAAAATCTCTTTTTGTGTCACATATTGGCTAAATAGAATAGTATATAAAAGGAGGTTATTTAGTACTAGTACTTTGAAATAATTTACAGAAATTATATTTTTTAGTATTAAATAATGTCAAAAAATGTAAAAGGAGATTTCTTTATGGAGGATAAATTTAATAGAAGAAGGTTTGTATATTATTTAATAGTTTGTATTCCTATGATGTTTATTATTATTGTATCTGTTTTTGCATATAAATTTATTCCTAAAATGTATCAAGTTGTATTTGATAGTGATGGTGGAAGTGTTGTGGATTCAGTTATGGTAGAAAAAAATAGTAAAGTAAATAAGCCAGAAGATCCAGTTAAAAAGGGCAGTTCTTTTACTGGATGGTATTATAATAATGAATTGTATAATTTTGATAATCCAGTTACACAAGATATAGTTTTAAAGGCACATTGGATTGCAAATGTGAATACTATTTCATTAGATATACCTGATTCAGAAATACAAGCCTTGGAAAGTGATGTATGGAATTATATGTTGGAAGACACTTATACTATTAAAGGTGAAAATGATGTTTATAAAGTACAAGGAAGTATTACTAAGCAAAATAATGTTAATGGTTTTAGTGGCTCTCAAAAAACTGGATATTATTTTGCTTTTAGTGTTAGACCAGCTGAAATAAAAGATGGATTAGAAATAAAAATTCCTAATGGTAATAATAATGAATATAATACTTTTTATAAAAAAGATTTAGTAGAACAGCAATTAACAGTATTATTTTCTATAAAAAACGATAATTCTGGTGACAAATCTTTTGATATTATAGTTGATTTAGATGGTTCAGGTAGTGATGAAGATAAGCCTACAAAAATTAAGATTGATTATTCTGAGTTAGAGCTTATAAATGTTTATGATGTTACTTTTCAATATCCAAATGAAAATAAAGTTGTTAAAGTGGTTGATGGTATGAAGGTTACAAGTCCTGTAGATGAACCTAAAGAAGATTATCATGAGTTTATATATTGGCAAAAAGGTAAGGATAGATATAATTTTGATTTACCAGTTACTGAAGATATAGTTCTAATTCCACATTGGAGGTTAGATATTGATAAATTTATTAATGATTCTGTAAATAAATTTAATGTGAATGAAAAAGTACAAAACAAGATTAATGTTAGTAAAAGTAATAATATTATGACATATAATATTTTGCAAGAGAAAATACCTTTAACAGATTTTGTTGAATCAAATTTTTCTGATGATATATATAATGTATTAAAAAAAGGTGAAATTACAGAAATTGATTTAAAATATGATGATAATCATATAATACAATTAACATCAGAAGATAATAAAGATATTATAGTTTCTAAAATAAATGAATTGCTAAAGCAAATTACTGGTAATAATGATAATTCAAATTTTGATGATTTAATGAATTTAGATGATCATAATTTTGATTTAATAATTGCAAAATATACAGATAATATTGATTTAATAAATATTAACCAATATGTAATAGATTTTGTTTGTGATTTTAGGTTAGTTGATACAGAAGAAGAATTAAATAAAGCATTAGCTAATAATGAAGTAAAAAAAGTAAAATTAGATTCAAATATCCCTATAAGTAATACTATTATAATTAATAGAAATGTAGAAATTGATGGAGCAGAATATGCTATTGATGCCCAAAAAAAAGATAATAATAAATATGCGCTTGTTGTAAATCATGATGTAGCTATAATAGATAATATAAAATTAAATAATGCTACAATATCAGCCATTTTAGTTGAAACAGAAGGAAATGTGATTGCAAAAAATTTAGATGTGTCAGGTAGTGGAGAAGCAGGTGTTGAAGTACATGGAAAGTTCACATATAAAAATGATTTAGATAGTGAAAAATTAAAATATAATGAAGAAATTTATAAAAAACCAAGTATAAGAATTCCAAAATCATATACTTCTAATGCTGTGGTTAATATGAATAATTCTTATAGAGTTGAGAATTATATAAAGGCTATAAGACAAGATGATGATTTTAGTGATAGGTTAACTTATACAGGAGATACTAATTATTATACTATGAAAAATAATTCGAGATATTATGTTATAGCTTTTGAAGATGCAGATAGATATGAGACATATGTAAGGTTACGTTCTTATGGTGAGGATATTGTTTTACCTAAAGGTGGGGAAAAAGAATATGGTGAAGCTGTAGGAATGAATATAGATGGTAGGAATTATATATTTGATGGATGGTCAACTATAAGGGGGTATAAGGGAACTAATTCTGGTGGTAAAGTTATGGATTATAGTAATATAACAAAAGGAGATGAGTATCAATTATTTTTTTATGCGATAAATTCACCATTAAATTAATGGTTTTGCAATAAGCCGTCAAATTCAATAGTTATGTAAAAGGGATAAATATATTAACATTCCGTCCCCTTGTCTGCCTTGTCCCCCTTGTTTCCCTTGTCTCAAAACTCAAATTTGACAAAAGAAAAATGATATGCTAAAATAAAAAACGATATTTAAGAGTTTATCTAGGAAATAGTATTCCGAGCGATAAAGAACAATTAAAAATATAGTAGTTGTTTACACGAAGTAAGATAATAAAGTCTTGCAAAGGAGTCTTAAAAGGTACTCTTTGTGCAAGACTTATTTTTATTAAGGGGGGAATTTAAAATGCCAAATTTTGTAATGATATGTGGACCACAAGCTGTGGGAAAAATGACAGTAGGTCAAGAATTAGCAAAATTAACAGGTTATAAATTGTTTTATAACCATATGACAATTGAAATGCTAAGATTAATATTTGATTATGATCAAAAAACTTTTCGAAAAATGAATGATATTGTTAGAACAAAGGTATTTGAAGAATTTGTAAAAAGCAATGAAAAGGGAATTATATTTACAAGTTGTTTTGATTTTAAATATGAATTAGATGAAGATAAAGCATATTATGAAAGATGGACTAAAGGATTTAATAAAGTTTGTGTAGTAGAATTAGAAGCTGAATTAGAAGAACGATTAAAAAGAAATAAAACTGAAAATAGATTAAAACATAAAGAATCAAAAAGAAATTTAGAATGGAGTGAAAAAGATTTATTAGCATCAATACAAAAACATAAATTTAATTCAGAACCAGGACAAGGAGAAGAATTATTTGAAAATTATTTGAAAATAAATAATACAAATATATCAGCTGAAAATGTAGCACAAATGATTCAAAGTAAATTTAATTTATAATGAAATAAAATTTAAAACAAAAAAGAAAGATTTATTAAGGGAGGAATGAAAAATATGTGTACAGCAGTAACCTATTATACAAATAATCATTATTTTGGGAGGAATTTTGATTTAGAATATTCATATAATGAAACAATTACAATAACTCCTAGAAATTATGAAATCAAATTTAGGAAAGTAGAAAATATAAAAAATCATTATGCAATTATAGGAATGGCATATGTTACAGATAATTATCCATTATATTATGATGCTATAAATGAAAAGGGATTAGGAATGGCTGGATTAAATTTCCCAGAAAATGCTGATTATAAGGAAATAGAAGATGGAAAAAACAATATAGCACCTTTTGAATTTATACCATATATTTTATCACAATGTTCAAATATTGAAGAAGCAAAAAAATTATTAGAAAATATAAACATTGTAAAAATTAATTTTAGTAATGAATTACCAGTATCTCCATTACATTGGATAATTGCAGATAAAGAAAGTTCGATAACAGTTGAAAGTGTTAAAGATGGATTAAAGATATATGATAATCCAGTTGGTGTTCTTACTAATAATCCAACTTTTGATATTCAATTATTTAATCTAAATAACTATATGAATTTATCAACTGAACAACCTGTAAATAATTTTTCAAAAAAATTAAATTTAGAAACTTATAGTCGTGGAATGGGTGCAATTGGATTACCAGGAGATTTATCATCTGCATCTAGATTTGTAAAAGCAACATTTACTAAAATGAACTCAAAATCTGGAAACTCAGAATCTGAAAGTGTAAGTCAATTTTTCCATATACTAGAATCTGTATATCAACAAAGAGGCTGTGTTCACATGGGAGAGGAAAAGTATGAAATAACTATTTATAGTTCTTGTTGTAATATGGATAAAGGAATATATTATTATACTACTTATGAAAATAATCAAATAACTGGAATAAACATGTATAAAGAAAATCTAGATAATAATGAATTAGTAAGTTATAATTTAATAAAAGGGCAACAAATATTTATGCAAAATTAAAGATAAAGAAATTAAAGGAGCTAAAACTATGTTAAATGCAATAAAAAGAGCACTAATAGTTATATTAGGAGTTATTTTACAATTTGGATTTGCTATTATGATAAGATTATTTTTTTATAAATATGTTGGAATAATTACAATATTTTACAGTATAGCAAGTATTTTAATTGTTCTTGGTATATTGAAAGAAAGTACAAGGCTTTCAAATGACTTACCATGGGTAATATTGATTTTGACATTTCCAATATTTGGAACGATTTTATTAATTACATTAAGAAAAAATTATTCTAAAAACAAATTATTAAAAAATATACTTGAATATGAAAAAAAATATAATAAATATCTAATTCAAGATGAAAAAATCAAAAAAGATATATATGATAAAAAATTAGATAATATGAGTTATTTAATAAATAGAACAAATTATTTTGTGAGTACTAACAATGAAATTAATTATTATAATTTTGGGGAAAAATTTTATCCTGAATTATTAAAAGAATTAAAAAAAGCCGAAAAATTTATATTTATGGAATATTTTATAATAAATGAAGGTATTATGTGGAATAGTATTTTAGATATATTAAAAGAAAAAGCAGCACAAGGTGTAGAAGTTAGAATATTATATGATGATATGGGAAGTATTGCTATGCTTTCAGCAAACTATTCAAACCAACTTGCTAAATATGGTATAAAATGTATTACATTTAATAAATTAAGTCCTTTTAGAGGAGTATTTATGAATAATAGGGATCACAGAAAAATCACAGTAATAGATGGAAAAGTAGCTTTTTCTGGTGGAGTAAATTTAAGTGATGAATACATAAATATTAATAGTAGGTTAGGAATATGGAAAGATAATGGAATTAAAATTGTAGGAGATGCTATTTGGAATTTAACAGTTATGTTTTTAACTTTATGGAATGCTAATATAAATGAGGATAAAGATATTATAAAATTCAAATATAATTTTAATAATAGTGATAAAAACAATGGTTATGTTATTCCATATGGAGTTACACCACTTAATAAGGATTTAATTGGAGAAGATGTTTATATTAATATGATTAATAGTGCAAAAAAATATTTATATATAATGACACCATATTTAATTATTGACACAGATATGATAAATTCACTTTGTAGAGCTGCCAAAAGAGGAGTGGATGTAAGAATAATTGTACCTGGTATTCCAGATAAAAAAATAGTTTATACACAAACAACTTCATTCTTTAAAGTACTACATGATAATGGAGTAAAAATTTATAAATATACAAATGGATTTGTTCATTCTAAAGTATTTTTATCAGATGATATTCGAGCAGTAGTAGGAACAATAAATATGGATTATAGAAGTTTATATCTTCATTTTGAAAATGGAATTTATATGGAAAATGTTGGTGAAATACAGAAAATTATTGAAGATTTTGAATGTACTTTTAAAGATAGTAAAATATTAAATAATACAGATGTTAAAGTAGGGTTTATAAAATCTTTATGGCAATCTATCTTAAGATTATTTGCTCCACTGTTTTAGTAGATAATAGGACAAAGGTTCAAAATAAAATTTATCAGAAAAAAGTAATTTGCTAAAAAATTACATAAAGCAGTATAATTAAGATGTACAAATTATTGTGGTAAAGAAAGTATGAGATGTATTTTGAAAGATTTAAATAATATTTTTGAAAGAAAAATTAATTATTATGAAACTGATAGAATGGGAGTGGTACATCATTCTAATTATATTAGATACTTAGAAGAAGGAAGATGTTATTGGTTGGAAAAATTAGAAATGCCTTTTGAAACTATGGAAGAAAAAGGTATTACTATTCCTGTGTTAGGTGTTAATTGTAATTATAAGAAACATGTTACTTTTGGAGATACTATATCAATTGAAATGTTTGCTAAAGAATATTCTGGGGTTAGATTAACAGTTGGTTATAATGTAACTAATAAGGCAACTGGAGAGTTGGTAATGACTGCTGAAACAAAACATTGTTTTACTAATAGAGAATTGAAACCTATTAATTTGAAGAAATATGCACCAGAATTTAGTGAGAAATTTCAAGGTTTGTTAAATAAGAAAACTTTATAAAAATATTGATTAAAAAGTGTTTAAGAAATTTTAAATTAAAATAGAAAGGAATTATGTAAAATGGATAAAAAAAAGATAATTATATCTATATTATTAGTAGTGATAATAATTGCATTAATAGTAGCAATTTTTATAATGGTTAGAGTTAATAATACAAAAAGATTAGAAGTGTATCAAGGATATTGGTATCCAGAAAAAGAAAACCAACAATCGATAGAATTCAATGAGTTAAATATTAAGGAAGTTGATAATAATACAATTACTTTTGATTATATGTTATCAATGATATGTACTGATAATGATATAGAAGTTAAAATAAAAAACGGAGAAGGAAATTTTAAAACCCAAAAATCAGAAGGTACAATAAAATTGGAAAAAAATAAGGTACAATTAACAGTAAAGAATAGCGATTTTGAACAAGTATATGAAAAAGAATTTGATTACAAATCATCAAATAGAAGAAATGTAGACTGGGATAAAAAATAGACAGAAAGAAGGAAAAATTATGATAGATATAATGCCAAAAATAAGTGAAAAATTTGAACAATTAGGTGGAGTAGAAGAATATATAAAAAAATATCAAAAGGCTGAAATACAGTATTTTCCAAAATAAAAATCAGAAAAAAATTATTCAAATAGAATTTCACAAATACAAGATATCAAATGGTTAGAAAAATTATAAAATATATAAAGCTTTGTGAAATATTAATAACACATAGTTTTTATATGAGGAGGATATTATGTTTAGCAAGAATGATATTATAGGTAATACACCAATGATAAAAATAAATTATAAATATAAAGGAATTTATAATAAGATTTTTGTTAAATTAGAGTATTATAACATAACAGGAAGTATAAAAGATAGAGTAGCATTTTATATGATTAATAATGCAAAAAAAAGAGGTCAATTAACAGAAAATATGCCAATTATTGAGGCAACAAGTGGAAATACGGGAATTGCATTATCTGCAATTGGAAGTTATTATAAACATCCAGTATATATATTTATGCCAGATTGGGTTAGTAAAGAAAGAATTGATTTAATGAAGGGATATGGAGCAAAGGTATTTCTTATTTCAAAAGAAGAAGGTGGGTTTATAGAATGTGTCAAAAAGGCAAAAGAAATGGCTGTGAAAGTAAATGGATTTTTTACTAATCAATTTGCAAATAAAGATAATTTTTTGGCTCATTTTGAGACAACTGGAGAAGAAATTTTAAAACAAGTTTCTGAAAGGATAGGTGGATTTGTATCTGGAGTTGGAACAGGTGGAACTTTAATGGGTATTGGTCAAAGATTAAAAAAAGAGTATAAATCTATGAGTATTACTGCAATAGAGCCAGATAAAATGCCGATTATATCTGGTGGAAAGATGTTAGGACAACATAAAATAGAGGGAATTGGGGATGATTTTATACCAGAGTTATTAGATAGAAGTAAAGTTGATAAGATTATGTTGATTAATGATGATGATGCAATAAATATGTCTAGGAAAATTTCTAGGGAGTTGGGGATTGGTGTTGGAATTTCGTCAGGAGCTAATTTTTTGGGAAGTGTGTTGTTGGCAGATGAAGTTAGAGGTGGTGTTGTTACTGTTTTTGCTGATGATAATAAAAAGTATTTGTCTACTGAGTTATCTGGGGATATGGATTTAAATTTAGGTTTTATATCTAATCAAATTGAGTTGGTGGATTATGATTTTCAGTAGATAATGGATGTTAGTGGTTAGGGCTTTTGCAGTTAGCCGTCAAATTCCATAGTTATGTAATGCAGGAAAATATATTAATATTCCGTTCGTTTGCTGGCGCTTGAGTTTTGTGGAAGACTTTATTTGGGAGCGCCAAACTGCGCACTCCACTGCATATTAATATATTTTCCTGCATTACATAACTATGGAATTTGACTACTCTACAGAAATGTGTTATTTGAAAAGTGTTAGATAGTGGTGAGTGGATGAATTTTTATTTATTTTTGTATTGACAATTTGGTTAAGAGAAATTATAATATGGTACGTTAGCCATTAAAAATGGCAAAATTTATATGAAAGGGGGCCGTTCATGTATGAAACGGTCAGCAGTATGCACATTAGTAATTATAGTAGTTGGAGTTGTATCACTCCTCATAGGTTTGTTTATGTTAACATCTATGAAAAAAGATACAGTTGTTACTCATTTAACAGCATCAGAAATGAATGTAGCAACAGTAGAGACAGAAGAAATAATTGATGCACCAGAAACAATGCCAGAAGGAGTAATAACACCAGTAGAGACAGAAGGAATAATTGACACACCAGAAACAATGCCAACAGGAATGATAACACCAGTAGAGACAGAAGGAATGATTAATGCACCAGAAACAGTGCCAGCAGGATTAGTAACACCAGTAGAGACAGAAGGATTAGTTAATGTACCTGAAACAATGCCAGCAGGAATCGTAACACCAGTAGAGACAGAAGGAATAGTCAATGTACCTGAAACAATGCCAAAAGAATCAGAAACAGCAGTAAAGACAGAAGGAATAATCGATGCAACTGAAAGAATACCAACAGGGTTAGAAATACCAGTAAAGGCAGAAGGAATAATTGACACACCTGAAAGAATGCCAACAGGATCAGAAACACCAGCAAAGACAGAAGGAGTAACCGACGCACCAGGAACAATACCAACAGATTGGATAACACCAGCAAAGACAGAAGGAGTAACCGACGCACCAGGAACAATACCAACAGATTGGATAACACCAGCAAAGACAGAAGGAGTAACCGACGCACCAGGAACAATACCAACAGATTGGATAAAGCCAGCAAAGACAGAAGGAGTAACCGACGCACCAGGAACAATACCAACGGAATGGATAACACCGGCAGAAACAGAAGGAATAATTGATGCACCAGGAACAATACCAACAGAATGGATAACGGTAATAACATAAAATAAATAATATTAAAGAAAAGATATAATAGAATTAAAATAGAATGTTTTAGAAACAATCATAAAAATAGGGAGTACGAAGTGGCATAGTAAGTACTTGTCACAAGATAAAAACAATATATCTTTTATTCCAATATAGGTAAGGAATTAAAGATTTTATAATATATTTTATATAATTCGGTTTTTCTTTTATATTTTTGAAAAAAGAATGCCTTAACATATATAGCAAATGTGCAAAATGGTGTCCTAAAATAGGACACCATTAATTTATATAAATGTTATATACCTTTATATTTTCTATTTTTTAAATAAGCAAATATACTAACACCAAGTATAACAATTAATGAAGTTATTAATGCAGTTCCAACACCAGTTTGTGGTAATTTGTCTGTAGATACAGTTTTATCAGTTTGTCCTTTGTTGCTATCATTTTTTGTACCACTATTGTTAGAACTTCCATTATTTGTTCCTCCATTTGTTGTACCACCATTGTTAGAATTTCCATTATTTGTATCTGTTTTAGTTCCATTAGCATATACGGAAACATTATCATAAGATTCAACTTTTAAAGCAGGACAGCTTAATGTTGCATCATTACCAGCAACATCTTTAATATCTCCTCCTTTATAATCAACTGTTGCCATTATACCTTTATCTGTGTCTTTTATAGTATAAGTATATGTAATTGAAGAACCACCAATTACTCCATCTGTTAATTGTATGTTTTGTCCATCTCCAAATTTAATAGTTAAAGTTGGAGCTGTTTTTCCATCTACATTTTCACTAAAGTTTACATTTATTACTAATTTATTTCCTGTTGGAACTATAAACATTTTTTTATTTGTATCTTCATAACCCAACACACTTTTAGAAGTTACTAAAATATCTGTAACTGTAGGTGCTGTAACATCACTTCCTGAACTTGCTTTATCCCAATTTGCAATATAGTCAAAAGGTATTTCATTTTCTTCAGCAAATTCTTTAGAAACCATGCCATCATTACCATAAATGGTTAGTTTAGGACAGTCCTGAAAAGTATGCTCTTCTATACTTGAAACATTATCTGGAATTAAGATTTTTTGTAAATTTTTGCAGTTATAAAATGCTCCGGAATAAAAGTCTCCTTCTATAGTAGTAACATTATCTGGAATTTTTACACTAGTTAAGCTACTACAATTAGAAAATGTATCTTTATATATTGTTGTTAAATTTTTTGGAAGTATTATTTCTTTCATACCAGTACACCTACTAAAAGCTCCATTTTCTATTGAAATAACACTATCTGGTATTGTAACACTTTGTAAACCACTACAACTCATAAAAGCACCTGATCCTATTGAAATAACACTATCTGGTATAGTAATACTTTGTAAACCACTACAACCAGAAAAAGCATAACTTCCTATTGAAGTAAGTTTTTTAGAAAGGGTTATAGATTTCATTCCAGTGCAATTTGAAAAAGAGCTATCACCTATTTCTGTTATTGTATCTGGCATAATTACTTCTGTTATACCAACACAATTAGTAAACACAGAAGGACCCGTGTAATCAGTCTTAGAACGACCTACTGAGATAACAGTTTTTCCATCTATTTTTTCTGGAATTGTAACTTTGCCTGTTATGTTAGCAGTTTCACATATTAAATTTATAACATTTTCATTATCATCTAAATCATAACTCCACTCTATATTTTGAGCATCATCTTTATATGTTTGTCTTGATGCTGCATTTGAGATATTTGGAACCAATAATAAAATGCTTGTAAGTATAATCATAATTATATATTTTTCTTTTGTCATTTTTTCACCTCCTTTTATCTTTAGAACATAATAATCGATATAATCGACATATTTATTCTATATCACGAAATTTGTTTGTGTCAAGTAAAAATAGTCAATTTTTGTAAAATTTTCTATCCCAATATTTTCAACTATTTTAACACTTTTTTAAGTTCTCTTAACAAAAAAGTGCTAATTTTATATAATATATTTCATCTCTAAAAAACATCTTTAATAATACAAAAATAATATATTAATTAATTTCAAATTTTCAAATTGTTACCATTTAATACTTTTCACATAACTATCGAATTTGACGGCCTATTGCAAAAGTATTAAACAATAACTTCAAATTAAAATAATATAAAACACCCACTTTACAATAATTTTATCATCTTATATAATTGCTTTATACTGTTATATATATAAAATAAAAGGAGGAAAAGAAAGTGAACAACATTATAGAAGTGAAGAATTTACTACATACTATTATATAAAAACAAATGAAATTTTGAAAACATTAGAAGAATTTAATTTTGCAACATTAAAACCAATAATAACAAATATGGGAATAATGTTAGGATTTACAATTCTATTTATTATATTAGCAAATATAGTAACAAAAAGAAAAAGAAACATAGGATAAAAAAGAGGTTGAAGTTTGAAGTAAAGGAAAATTAAGTTTAGTATTTTTTAATTAAATTTTATGAATTAAATGAAAGGAAGAACAATAATTATGAAAAAAATAATTTTATCTATTGATGGAATGACTTGTAGTGCTTGTTCTAATGGATTAGAAAAATATTTAAATAAACAAAAAGGAATTTCAAATGCTACTGTTAATCTTGTAATGGCAAATGCTAGTATTGAATATGATGAAAAATTATTAAATCAAAAAAAGATTGAGGAATTTGTAAAAGAAGCAGGATTTAAAAGTTTAGGTGAATTTAAAGAAATAAAAATTGAAGAAAAAAATAAAAAAGAAAAAATAAAATTTATATTTTTTACAATATTAGCAATAGTTCTAATGTATATTTCAATGGGACATATGATTAATTTACCAACAATTCCTTTTCTTGATCCACATACTAATATCACAAATTATATGATTAGTTTACTTGTATTAACAATATGTTTCATGATTTATGGTTTTGATATTTTAAAAAATGGATATAAAAACTTAATTCATAAAACTCCTAATATGGATACATTAGTAAGTATAGGAGCCATCACAAGTCTATTATATAGTATTTATAATATGTATATTGTATTTACAGGTGATCACACACAAATTATGAACTTATATTTTGAGTCAGCTGCAATAGTAATTTATTTTATAAAACTTGGTAGATATATTGATGGAATTAGTAAAGACAAAACAAAAGGAGCAATTCAAAAATTAGTAAAGATTACACCTAATACAGCAGTTGTAAAAATAGATGGAATAGAAAAAACAGTTACATTAGATGAAATTCATAAAGGAGATATTGTAATAAGTAGGGCAGGAGAAAAAATAGCAGTAGATGGAGAAATAATAACAGGAAAAGCACATTTAGATGAATCATTTATTACAGGAGAAAGTAAACCAGTATCAAAACAAACAGGGAACAAAGTAATTGCAGGAAGTATGAATTATGATGGATATATTGAGTATAAAGCAGAAAAAATTGGAAAAGAATCAACAATATCAGAAATTGTAAGATTGGTGATAGAAGCAAGTAATACAAAAGCTCCAATTGCAAAAATAGCTGATAAAGTATCAGGATATTTTGTACCTAGTGTAATGGTAATTGCAATAATTACTTTTTTAGTATATCTACTAATTGGACAAGGTTTTGAAACAGCAATAACATCATTTGTTACTGTACTAGTTGTAGCATGTCCTTGTAGTTTGGGTTTAGCAACACCACTTGCTATTGTTGTAAGTGAGGGATTGTGTGCAAGTAATGGAATACTAGTAAAGAAAAGTGAAATATTAGAAAATGCCCAAAAAGTAAATACTATTGTATTTGATAAAACAGGAACATTAACTTATGGTAAATTAAAAATTTCTGATGTATTAAATTATAGTAATATAAATAATGAAAAATTATTACAATTAATTGGTAGCATAGAAAGTAAAGTGACACATCCTATAGGAAAGGCATTTACAGATTATATAGAACAAAATAAAATGCAAATATTACAAGTAGAAGAATTTGAAAATATAGTAGGATATGGAATAGTAGGAAAAATAGAAAATGAAAAATTCATATTAGGAAATGCAAAAATACTTGAAAAATATGAAATAGATAATAATCATTTAGAAGATGAAAAAAAATTAGCTGAAAATGGAAACAGTATTATATATGTAGTAAAAGATAAAAAAATAATTGCACTTATTGGTGTAAATGATATTGTTAGAGAAAATACAAAAGATGTAATAAGTATTTTGAACAAAAATAAAATACAAACAATAATGTTGACTGGGGATAATAAGGAAACTGCTGAAAAGATTGCTAAAAATATAGGGATAACAAAAGTTATTTCAAATGTTATACCATCAGAAAAGGCAAAAACAATAAAAGAGTTAAAACAAGAAAAAAGATATGTTATGATGTGTGGAGATGGAATAAATGATAGCCCAGCACTTGCAAGTTCTGATATAGGTGTAAGTGTAAATAGTGGAACTGATATTGCAATGGATTCATCTGATGTAATTTTAACAAAAAATGATTTAAAAAGTATTTTTAACCTAATTAAGATTAGTAAAAAAACAATTAGAAATATTAAACAAAATTTATTTTGGGCATTTTTCTATAATGTTTTGATGATTCCTATAGCAATAGGTTTACTAAAACCTATTGGAATTTCAATTAATCCAATGATAGCAAGTGGAGCTATGGTTTTTAGTAGTATTACTGTTATATTAAATGCATTAAGATTAAGAAAAATAAAATTTTAAATAAGTGATGAAATTAAGTAAAAAATGAGTTATAATAGGAACCAAACAAAAAATAATTTTATAATTATCATATAATAATTATTATAAAAAATATGTTTTAAAAAAGTAAATATGAAAAGGAGTAATGAAAATGAAAGATACAATGATTTCAGAAAATATTAAATATATAGGAGCAGATGATAAAGATATAGATTTATTTGAAAATCAATATATTGTTCCAAATGGAGTTTCATATAATTCATATATTATAATTGATGAAAAAATAGCGATAATGGATACAATAGATAAAAGAAAAACTGATGAATGGTTAAATAATTTAGAAAATGCTTTAAATGGTAAAATACCTGATTATCTTATAATTTCACATTTGGAACCAGATCATGCATATAATATTGGAACAATAGTAAATAAATATCCAAATATAAAATTAGTTGGTAATAATAAAACTTTTGCATTTTTACCACAATTTTTTGATATTGCAAATTTAAATGAAAGAAAAGTTGAAGTAAAAGATGGTGATGTTTTAGATTTAGGAAAACATAAATTACATTTTATTATGGCTCCTATGGTACATTGGCCTGAAGTAATGATGGAATATGAGGAAAGTGAAAAAATATTATTTTCAGCAGATGGATTTGGAAAATTTGGTACATTAGATACTGATGAAGATTGGGATTGTGAAGCAAGAAGGTATTATTTTAATATAGTTGGAAAATATGGTGTACAAGTTCAATCTGTATTAAAAAAGGCAAGTTTACTTGATATAAAAACAATTTGCCCTTTACATGGACCAATATTAAAAGAAAATTTATCTCATTATGTTGAAAAATATGATATTTGGAGTAAATATGAAGTTGAGAGTGAAGGTGTTTATATTGCTTGTGCATCTATACATGGTAATACTTTTAAAGTTTGTGAAAAATTAAAAGAGATATTAGAAGAAAAAGGTGCTAGTAAAGTAGTACTTGCAGATTTATCACATGAAGATTTTGCAGAGGCAATAGAAGATTGTTTTAGGTATGGAAAAGTAATATTTGCATCATCTACTTATAATATGGAAATTTTTTCACCAATGAGAAATTTGTTAATGGATTTAAAGGAAAAAAATTATCAAAATAGAAAAGTTGGGATTATAGAAAATGGAACTTGGGCTCCAAATTCAGCTAAATGTATGAAAGAGATTTTATCTGCAATGAAGAATATTGAAGTTGTGGAGCCTGTTATTACAATTAGGTCAACATTGAAGGATGATGATGTGGAAAAATTAGAAAATTTGGCAGAGGTGATTTTGAAAGATAGTGATAAAATTGTTAAATAGTAACATAAAATTTGACAAAATTTGACAAAATTTTTAAAAAGTTATTGACATAATTCTGATGGAATAGTATAATTTACAAAAAGAAAATTCCTTTGAAAAAATCTGATTTTATAGAATTAATTATTTTTTTTGGTAAATCCCTAAAGGGTTTATATAAAACTTTATGAATTATTTAATAGGAGGAATTTGTATGTTGAGCTTCAATGGAGATGATAACATGTCTATTCAAAGTTCGAATCAATTCTTAGAGCGGAGAATAACTATCTTATTTGGTACGAATTCTCAAGCAATAAAGGCTCTGGATTTGGTAAGAGAGGAAATGTCTGCTGCTAAGGGTTTCAAAAGAGACAATGGTTCAGACTACTACAATCATTGTATTGAGGTTGCAAATACGTTGATTTCGTTTTGCATAAAGGATGAAGACGTTATTTGTGCAGCTTTACTGCATGATATTGTAGAAGATGTGGAAGGATATACAAGAGAGACAATAAAAAGAATGTTTAATGAAAGAGTGGCAGAACTGGTGATGTTGGTAACAAAGGAGCCAGATGTTAGCTACAAAGAAGCGGAAAATATGCAAAGTTATCTTAATCAGATTGTCCAGGATAGAGATGCTTCTGCAATAAAAACATCAGATCGAATGCATAATATGATGACCTTAGAGGAGAAATCTTTTGAGGCAAGATACAACAAAGCAATGGAAACTAAAATTTACTACTTACCGTTTTTCCGGGAGTGTAGTGCTAGGTATCCAAGATATGAGAATTTGTTCGATTCAGCAAGATCCCAAATCGAACCTCTGATTTTTCATATCGAGTCATTTTATGAAGAAATTCAAAAGCTTAGGCAACAAATTGAGAATAATTCATAAGGGAAAATCCGAGGTACTTTATGTGCCTTGGATTTTTTATGCATTTTGGGTGTATATTTGGTATGCAAAAAATATACAGGTTACATAATGTTGCAATTCAACAAATAATGTGATATAATTTATGTATGAGCCTAATTTGGCTTTATACAAAAGTTCTGGGAATTCCCAGATAAACACTATTATACACCGTATTGGTAGAAAGGAAAAACACTTATGAAAAAAGCAAGATTATTTTTCTGTATTTTACTGACTGCAGTATCATGCACAGCATGTACATCAAGAACAGAAGGAATCACAGAAACACGGGAAGAAACTATGTTTTCAGAAAGTAGAACAGAGTTGACTTCACAACCACAAACCGAATTGGTAACAGAACTGGTAACAGAGCCTCAGACAGAACCAGTAACAGAACCGGTAACAGAACCGGTAACAGAACTGGTAACAGAACCTCCAACAGAGCCAGAAACAGCTCCACCGATTGTAGGTGTTAGCAATTTAGCTGTAGGAACTATTTCTGTATCCTGTCTTAAGGTAACTTGGGATAATGAACCTGGTAGGGAGTATAATGTATCAGTTGACACAGATGCTCTTTTTCAGGAGAATATCTACTTTTATTTCAAGGAAAACAATCTTCTGTATTTAACAGGGCTGAGAGAAAATTCAGAATACAATATTACGGTTACTCCTATTGTATCTGAAGGGGAAATTGCAGAATCACAAACAGTTGTAGGACATACTGAGACTGTTAATGTGGTATACAATTTTGATGAAGACCAGGAAGCTTATGAGAAGTATTGTTACTCTGGAGTCCTCTATTCAACCAATTTCTTCGCTGGAGAAAAAGCTTCTGGTTTAACTGCCCAACCAAGTTCTGGTGCAATCGCTGGATCAATAAAGGATCCAATAACAGATACGGGAATTTGCCGTGACGAATATGGTGATTATTGTGTTGCTATGGGCCAATATTTTGGATATCAGGGTGACAGATATTTAATCACATTTCAGAATGGTCAGCAGATCACCGTAAAACAATGTGACGATAAGGGACTTAGATGGTATCATACTGTTGGTGGTGATGATAACTACCGTAATATTGTTGAATTCATATGGTATGGAGAACGTGCCCCTGAAAAAGTCATGTATACAGGAAGTTGGGGAGGTTACTTCTGGAATGGTCTTGAATTTGACCACATTTACAGCATCCAGAAAATCGAGTATCCCAGTGAGACTGTGGAATATTAAAAAATCTTGTTAAGAGAAAAAGGGACTTTTTACAGTCCCTTTTTTTATGGACTTTTTTACAGCCCAATTTATATAAATGAAAAGTATTAAAAGCATATTTTTAAATTAAATAAAAATTATTTCCCAGCAAATTTTTGTTTAACAGTATCAATTTTATTTTGTTCAACATTTTCCATTTTATACCAACCTTTTTCAGACATCAAATTATATATTTTATTTTGAATATCTAAAGATTCATTTAAAGCATCTTTAAATGCAGTATGAACATCTGCTGTTGATGATTCTATTGTTCCATGAAGATATAAATCACAAACACCTTTTATTATTAATAATTCTTTATGCATTATATCCTTATCCTCCATAAGTTACCTCCTTATAATAAATTTAAAAATTTGTTAAAAATCTCATTATGTTTTTTTGACAATTCTCCCATATAGGTAGAAAGATCAACATCTGTTAATTGAGATGAAGCTTTTGTAGCACATGATTTCATAAAATTTTCATGCATTAATGCATCTTCAATATACAATAATTCTTTATTTGTCATATTATCACCACCTAAAATAAGTTTTCCCAAATTTTCTTATTATATACTTAAGTTTACTCTATTGCATTTTATTGTTTTAAATAATTTTACGTAAAAACTAATTGTAACAAATTTTAATAATTTATTATATTAATGTAATAAGGGGGGAAGAATATGGAATGTGAAGAAACATTACAAGTGAAAAAATATTTAAATAGATTTGATCAAATTTTATGCCAGATGGCAAACAAAATGCTTTTAGTAAATATGTACAATAATATAACACTAAATTTTATTAAATGTATGATACCACATCACCAGGCTGCAATATATATGTGTGAAAATTTGTTGAAATATAGTAATTTCGAACCATTGCAGAAAATTGCTTATGGTATAATTAAAATGCAAACAAAAGGTATCAAACAAATGAAAGAAATTGCAAATACTACTTTAGGATTTAATAGTTCAAAAATGGCAGTTTATTGTTATGCTACAAGATATTTTCCAATAACAGAGAATATGGTTTATAGAATGAAAAATAGCCCTAGATGTAAAAATATCAATTTAAATTTTGTAAATGAAATGATACCTCATCATGAAGGTGCTATTGAAATGTGTAATAATTTATTACAATATTATATTGATCCTAGATTAAGATATGTTGCAAATAATATTATTAATGAGCAAAGTAGAGGAGTTAGGCAATTAATGGAAGTTAAAGATGAACAACTCTGCAGATAATTTATAAATATAATATTTTTGAATAAATATAGTAATTATGTAAAAAATATAGTAAAAAGATTTAATATAATATTTAGGAGAAAGTATGGAAATAATAAAAATTATTGGTTTATCATTAGGTTCATTAATTGTGTTATTTGTTTTAACAAAAATAATGGGACAAAGAGAAATGTCACAACTTAGTGTTTTTGATTATATTATTGCTATAACTATAGGTTCTATTGCAGCAGAAATGGCTACTTCATTAGAAAGTGATTTTACACAACCATTAGTTGCAATGATTGTATATGCATTAGTAAATTTGATTATATCATTTTTAAATATAAAATTTGTAAAATTAAGACCACTTTTTTCTGGTAGAACATTAATTTTATATGATAATGGGACTTTATTTAAAGAAAATTTTAAAAAAGCTAAAATAGATTTAAATGAATTTTTTGTACAATGTAGAACAAATGGATTTTTTAATTTGAGTGATATTAAAACAGCATTATTAGAGGAAAATGGAAAAATAAGTTTTTTACCTTATGCAGATAAAAGGCCTGCTAATCCAAGTGATTTTAATATTAAGCCAACAGAGAATAATATTGTTACTAATTTAATATTAGATGGTAGAGTAATGGAAGATAATTTAAAGGAAATAGGTTATGATAAAATATGGTTAAATGAAATGTTGCAAAAACAAGGAGTTGTAAAGATGGATAATATTTTTTTGGCATCATATGATGGGGATGGAAATTTGTTGGTATATTTAACAAATAATGAAAAAAAATAGTAGTTTGGTTAATGTGTAATGCTTTTGCAGGAGGCCGTCAAATTCAATAGTTATGTAATGCAGGAAAATATATTAATATTCCGTTCGTTTGCTGGCGCTTGGGTTTTGTGGAAGACTTTATTTGGGAGCGCCAAACTGCGCACTCACTGCATATTAATATATTTTCCTGCATTACATAACTATTGAATTTGACTACTCTACAAAATTTGGGTATGTGAAAAGTATAGATAGTTTGTGTTATTAAACATAATTTGACTTTTAATTAAAAATTATGTTATTATGGTTAAAAAATATATATTGAGTAATATTAGTAAATTTATAATATATTTTAAAATAAATAATATACTATAAAAATAAATTAAAGGAGTGTGAGAATTTTGGTAATAGAATTAGAAGATAATCTTCGTACTTTAACACAATTGCAGCAAAAATTAAAGGAAATAGGTGATTCACTTTGACATTTCAAATTTAGAAAATGAATTATCTATATATGAAGCCGAAACTTTACAAGAGGGATTTTGGAATGATGCAAAAAAATCAAGTATAATTTTGCAAAAAATAAAGACAATAAAAAATAAGATAGAAAAATATAATAAATTAAATGGAGAATTGGAAAATTTAATAGAAATGTCAGAATTACTTATAGAAGAAGTAGATGAAAAACAACAAGAAAATTCATTAGTAAAAGATATTTTAAATAATACAAATTTGGTTCAAAATAAATTAGAAGATTTAGAAATATCAACTTTACTTTCAGGAAAATATGATATAAATAATGCAATAGTAACTATACATCCAGGTGCAGGTGGAACAGAGTCACAAGATTGGGCTGAAATGTTGTATAGAATGTATTGTAGATGGTCTAATAGCCAAGGATATACAGTACAAGAATTAGATTACTTAGATGGAGATGAGGCAGGATTAAAAAGTGTTACATTTTTAGTATCAGGTGAATATGCATATGGATATATGAAATCTGAAAAAGGTGTACATAGGTTAGTAAGAATATCTCCTTTTGATGCAGGTGGAAGAAGACATACTTCTTTTGCATCTGTTGAAGTATTACCAGAAATAACAGAAGATATTGAAATTGATATTAATCCAGATGACTTAAGGATAGATACATATAGGGCATCAGGTGCAGGTGGACAACATATAAACAAAACATCATCTGCAATAAGAATAACACATATACCTACTAATATTGTAGTAGCTTGTCAAACAGAAAGGTCTCAAATACAAAATAAAGAAACAGCAATGAAAATGCTAAAATCTAAATTATTAGATTTAAAAGAAAGAGAACACAAAGAAAAAATAGAGGATTTAAAAGGTGAACAAAAAGATATAGCTTGGGGAAGTCAAATAAGATCATATGTATTTTGTCCATATACACTTGTGAAAGATCATAGAACAAATTATGAAGTAGGAAATGTACAAAGTGTTATGGATGGAGATTTAAATAATTTTATGAGAGAATATTTAAAAAATAATAAAGAAGAGGTAAAATAAATGAAATTAAAATGGAAAGATATTTATAATAATTATAAACAAAGAAAATATTGTGATATAATTGGAATAAAAAAAGAAGATGTTGAAATAGTATCTAATTCATTTGGGATATTAAAGCAAAAAAAATATTTAATTATTACTATAATATCAATACTTGTTTTTGCGATTTTATTAATATATACTCTTAGAAATGATATAAAAGTTTTATTAATGGTATTAGCCTTTTTTATAGTAGCAGGTTTTCTATTTTTTGTATTTAATTATTATAAATTAAAATGTACTAAAAATGGATTATATGTTAGATTTGGAATGCAACAAGGAACATTTTCATATAATAAGGTAAAAAGTGTATATTTAGCTAGATTTAATGATTATAATATTTTTATACCATCAAAAATATATAGTATTGTTATTAGATATTTAGATAATAATGGAAAATTAAAGGAATTATCTTTCCCAAATTATTTTATAGGAAAAGAAGAAATAATAGATTTTTTAGATAATTTTAATGTAGCAGAAGCGGAGAATAAGCAATATGTTAATTTTGAAAGATATAAAAATTTAAAAAGAATTGTAAAAATAGTTGGATTTATTTTTCTTGTATTAGTAGCATTATCATTACTTGTTGTTCCTGCAAAATAAAATGTTTAAAAATATAAAAGCCTAGAAAATAGAAAAAAATTGAAAATATACTTTTAAATTTTTTTGTATTTTCCCATAGGCTTTTAATTATTTTTATTAATTTTCAAATAATTCATTATGCAACATTTCTAATATATTATTTTCAAGTTTTTCTTTAAATGTAATAATAATTTTCATATTTGTGATATCAATACTTAAAATATCAATATTAAATCTTTTTACAATATTAATAATGTGTTTTAGAACAATACTATCATTAGTAATTCCAGAACCAACAATTGCTATCCTAGTTACATTTTTAAAAGTTGAATCAAACATATTTAAATCAGTATCCATTATTTTCTGAAATTTGTTGAAACAAGAAGCTTTTAGTAAAAAATCAACATTAAATGATGATAAACTATTATTTACAAATTGTATTGGTATAATATCTTTATTAATAAGAAGATCATATACTTGGTTAAATAACTTTATAGTATATGAACTATATTTTAAATTTATTAAAATTAAATCATCATTTTTTACAATACTTTTTACAATATTATCTTCTATTTTTTCATTAATATTACTTCCAGTTTTATTATTAAATGTAGATTTTGTTATTATAGGAATATTAAATTTCTCACCAATTTCAATACATCTATTGTGTAAAACTTTAGCTCCTTCATTTGCAATATCTAACATTTCTATATATGATAAAGTATCTAATTTTTTTGCTGTAGGTACTTTATTTGGATCTGTAGTATAAACTCCATCTACATCAGAAAAAATAAAACAATTTTTAGCATTTAAAGCTGCAGCAACTGCTACTGCAGTAGTATCAGAACCTCCTCTACCAAGAGTTGTAATATCTAAATTATCATTAAATCCTTGAAAACCAGCAATTATAACTATTTTTCTTTTTTCTAGTTCTTTCATAATTCTTGTTGTATCAATATTTTCAATTATAGCATTTTGATTTGTATTATTAGTATAAATACCAGCCTGCCAGCCAGTTAAAGAAATAGATTTATAACCTAGTTCATTAAGTAAAATACTTAACTTAGAAATAGAAACTTGTTCTCCAGAACTAAGTAAAACATCAAGTTCTCTATCATCAGGAACCTTAGATAATTCATAAGCTTCCTTAAGTAGTCTATCAGTAGTTTTTCCGTTGAGCAGAAACTACAACAACAACATTATTATTATTATCATACATATCAATAATCTTATTTGCTACAATATTTAATTTAATATTATCAGCAACTGAACTACCACCAAATTTCATAACAACTGTGTCCATAATGCACACACCTTCTTTTCATTAAAATTAGAGGAATTTTCGGAAACAAAATCCCTCTAACATATAATATTAAAAAGTGAAAAAAATTGTGCAAGCTAATAAAGTGGAAATAGGCTATATAAGTAATTTATATAGAATTTTGTTAACAAAAGTATTAAACCAAAACTAGGAATATTAATCTTCACATCAGCATATATATTAATATGTCCAAAAAAACAAAAAAGGAGAAAGAACATATGATTATGGAAGAGAAAAAAAATAATTTAAATACAAGTATAATGCAAAACTTGATACTAGAAAATAGGGAAAAACTAAGCATTTCTGGGGTAAATGATGTACTTAGTTTTGATGACCAAATAGTAATTTTAGAAACACAATTGGGATTATTAACAGTAAAAGGTGAAAATTTAAGAATAAATAAATTAAGTTTAGATAGTGAAGAAGTAGTAGTAGAAGGAGAAATAAATAATTTAGGTTATAGTGAGAAAGACCTTGAAAGAAAAAGTGGAAATTCTTTTTTAGGAAAAATTTTCAAATAGTTAGTGTGATAGAATATAATTAGATTTTTTATATAATCTATAAAATAAAAGTTAAATGGATGTGATGTATACAAAATTATGAATAATCAGATTTATATAGTATTGGCATTTTTTGTTACAGGAATATGTATAGGTATATTATTTGACATATTTAGAGTAACTAGAAAAACATTTAAAACTCCAAATATTTTAATATATATAGAAGATGTATTATTTTGGATTTTAACTGGAATTTTGTTATTATTCACAATATTTACATTTACAACAGGGGAAATAAGATTATATATGATTATAATTTTGTTATTAGGTTCTTTTATTTATTTTTCAATTATTAGCAAATATTTTATGCTAATTAATTCAAAAATACTAAATTTTATTAAATCTACCATCATTTTTATATTAAATCCACTAAAAAAATTAAGAAAAATGAAAAAATTTTTCAAAATGTAGTGGCAAACGAAGGATTTTGTGTTATAATGTAGAAATAGATATATAGATTGTAGAAAATAAAAAAATGGAGAAACTTATGAAAAAGATTTTAAAATTTAATCGAATAATAATAATAGGAATTATTATATATGTTCTGTATGTATTTATATCAAGACAACAAATATTAAGTTCATATAAAAAAGAAGAACAATATTATTTAGATTTAATATCAAAAGAACAACAACATAATTCCGAATTAATGGAGGTTAAAGATAACATTGATTCAACAGAATTTATAGAACAAATAGCAAGAGATAAATTAGGAATGTATTTACCAAATGAACGAGTATATATAGATATCAGCAAATAATAAGAGGCTTTTATACCTCTTATTATAAAATTTTTTTCAATCAATTTATTCTTAAGAATTCCAAATAAGATAAAAAAGTATATAATTAATTATTTTGAAAGGAGAAATTTTATGGATTATAAAAATTATACACTAGTTGAATTGCGTCAACTTGCAAAGGAGAAAGGTACAAAAAATGTTTCAAAATTAAAAAAGGATGAATTAATTACATTATTAAAAGATATGGAAGGTTCAAAAATAGAAATGTCTAATACATCTAGCACAATAGAACAATCTCATATTAAAGAAGAAATATCTAATGTAAAAGAAACAATGCATACATATACAAAAGAAGTTTCTCAATCTAATATAGACAATACAATAAATGGATATTCTGCAGGTAATACTAATTATAAAGTAACAAATGAAGATGATAATATTGTTGAAGGAATTTTAGAAGTTTTACCAGATGGATATGGATTCTTAAGAGGAAAAAATTATTTATCAAGCCCTAAAGATGTATATATATCACCAGTTCAAATTAAAAGATTTAGATTGGACAAGGGGGATAAAATTAAAGGTATAGCAAGAACTCCAAAAGAAGGAGAAAAATTCCCAGCATTAATATATGTTGGAGAAGTTAATGGAGAAGCTCCTGAAATGGCTTATAGAAGAGTGAAATTTGATGACTTAACTCCTATATATCCTAATGAAAGATTACGCTTAGAAACTCGCCCTAATGAATATGCAATGAGAATAATAGACCTTATTTCACCAATAGGAAAAGGTCAAAGGGGAATGATTGTAGCACCACCAAAAGTTGGAAAAACTACATTATTAAAGAAAATAGCAAATAGTATATCTGCTAATAATCCTGAAGTTGAATTAATAGTATTATTAATAGATGAAAGACCAGAAGAAGTAACAGATATGATACGTTCTATAAAAGGTGATGTTATTTATTCTACTTTTGATGAATTACCAGAACATCATGTTAAAGTAGCAGAAATGGTACTAGAAAGAGCTAAAAGACTTACAGAACAAAAAAAAGATGTTGTAATATTATTAGATAGTATTACAAGATTAGCTCGTGCATATAACTTAGTTATACCATCATCAGGAAGAACATTATCAGGAGGTTTTGATCCTTCAGCATTACATAAACCAAAAAAATTCTTTGGTGCAGCAAGAAATATAGAAAATGGTGGAAGCTTAACAATTTTAGCAACTTCATTAGTTGAAACAGGAAGTAGAATGGATGAAGTTATATTTGAAGAGTTTAAAGGTACAGGTAATATGGAAGTTGTATTAGATAGAAAATTATCTGAAAAACGTATTTATCCTGCAATTGATATTAATAAATCAGGAACAAGACGTGAAGATTTATTATTAAGCAAAAAAGAAATGGATATAGTATATTCATTAAGAAAAGCATTAAGTACATCATCAGTAGCAGATGTAACTGAACAATTAATTTCTCAAATGGTTGCTACTTCTAATAATGATGAATTTATTGATAAAATGAATAATTATTTAAAAAATTATAAATAATATTAATAATCTTAAAATTTATAAATAAAAAGGCAATAATTAGTAAAGAAAATTTATTCTCTTACTAATTATTGCTTTTTATTGTAGAGAAGGTTAGACAAGGGGACGGGGTTTTTGTCTTCATGCTTTGATCTTCTAGACAAGGGGACGGAGTTTTTGTCTTCACACTTTAATCTTCTAGACAAGGGGACGGAGTTTTTGTCTTCACACTTTAATCTTCTAATCTCTTTTGTTTAATTAAAATTGAATTTGTCAATAAAAGAAACAAAAAAAAAATTTTTTTTAATTTTGTATAATAATAATTTATTATGTTGTAAATAATACATAATATTATAAGATTAAGTTAATAAAAAATCTTGTAAATATAAAAAATATTATTTGTTATAAAGGAGGAAAATATGAAAAGAACAGGTAAAATTTTTATACTAGCTATTATATTATTTAGTGTTATTTTCTCTAATAATATCGTAAAAGCACAAGATGCATATGGAGAAGTTACTAACTTATCTGATGCAGAAGTAGATATTGAAGGATCTGAAACAGCAAATGTAAATTTAAAATACAATAGATTGAATCTTGTTTGGTATAAAGCAGATCCTAGTATAGGAAGAACTGTAGATGGATATTGGGTAGGATATAGAGTTGATTTTCCAGAATCATTAGGAGGAGCAAGTGCAGAACAATCAGTAGTTGAAAAAGCACAATATCGTGGTAAATTTACTGGTTATGAGTGGTCTGAAAACAAATCATTTTATAATGCTAGAGATGGAAAATGGTTTATGACAGGTTGGGTTCAAATAACTCAAAACATGTTAGATGCTAATGAAGGTGAATTTGATTTATTTGAAGTAGAATTTGACTGGGATGGTAATGGTACATTTGAACAGAATATTAAAATTCAAATTAATTCAAAAAATGTTGTACTTGATCCATCAAATGTTACAACAGTTACAATTAAAGAAAGTGGAAATGGTGCTAGTGATGAAGTAAGAAGATTTTTAATAGAAACAGGTAAATCATTAAATGAAGGTTTAATACAATCTGAATTAGATATTTTAGAAAATATAAGAAATGAAGAAGGTTTTGTAAAGTTTTATAAAGAAGGTGTAGAAGATGAAGAATTTTCATTTGATGAAACAATAGATGAAACTGAAATTACTATAATTGCCTTATTTGATAAACAAACTATAACTCCAGAACCAGATGAACCAACACCAACTCCAGAACCAGATGAACCAACACCAACTCCAGAGCCAGGTGAACCAACTGTAACTCCAGAACCAGAAAAAACAACACCTACTCCAGAACCAGGAGGAACAGTTATAACTCCAGAAAAATCAAATGTAGTAAAAGATGAAACACCAAAAACAGGATTTGCCAAAAAAATTAATTATACAGTAATAGTAGCTGCATTAGTAGTTTTTTCTATTAGTATAATTATCTTAAGAAAAAAGAATAATAAATAAAATTTTAAATATCTTTTTTCATAAAATTATATATTTTTATTTAAAAAGAGTTGAATAAAAAATATACTTCAAATTTCAGTATATGATAAAAAAATCAAAAAAATAAAGACTTCAAATATATAAGAAGTCTTTACTTTTTGATTTTTATAACTTTATTCAGATTTTTTTTCGTGATAAATTGTTACCCATTTTGCATCATAGCCATCTTTAACCTTAACTGAATCAGCTGTTACTTGCATGATTCTCTTATATGGAAAAAGACATGCATCAATTTCACTTTCTTTAGCTGTTTCATCAAGAATACAGCATGGAACATAATCACAATCCAAATCAACCTTTGGTGTTTTTGTAAGTTCCTCAGAGATACGTTGAGCAAGCATATCGCAAAATTTTTCAAGCTGTTTTTCAGATGCGACATGATTCAGAGCTTTAGTGTGTCCCATCATCATAATCATAAATGATGCGGTGTTTCTACGGTCTCCATTACAAAAATTGTCAAGTATTGGATTACCAATCTTTTCTGTCCACCATCTAGCAGCAACAATTGTTGCTTGTTGTATATTTGCCATAGCTGTGTAAACCTCCTTAATGAATTACAGGGCATTTTTATACGGACTGTGCTTTATTTTTGTTCGTGCACAACGAATATAAAAAAAATTATACTACAAATTCAGATAGAATGCAATACTGAAATTTAAAGCAATTATGAAAAATTTCTATAGTTGTAGATTTTTAAAATTGAAAATGCTATAATAATGAAGAAAAGAATGGAGTTTAATATGCAAGTTATAGATTATTATAAGTATCATATAGAAAAGAGAATGAATAAAGAAGATCAAACCCAATAGTTTATAAATATTTGATGCAAGATTAGGAGGTCTGGTTATGATTGATGTAAATGAATATTTAAAAAATTTTTATAAGGGTACAAAAAATCCTTCTTTAAAAGCTATGCAGTATTTTATGAATAAATATAATAATTTTGAAAAAGAAATGAAATTTATACATATTGCAGGAACAAATGGAAAAGGAAGTTGTACAGAGATAATAGCCAATATTCTACAGAAACAAGGATATAAAGTAGGTAAATTTTTATCACCACATTTGATTAGATATAATGAAAGAATAAGTATTAATGGAAAAGAAATTTCTGATGAAGAAATGCTAAAATTGATTGAAGAATTAACACCATTAATAGATGAGTATAATAAAAATGAAGAAGTTAACATTACTTTATTTGAACTAGAGACAATTATGGCATTATTATATTTTTACAGAAATAATGTTGATTTCGTTGCCCTTGAAACAGGTCTTGGAGGATTATATGATTGCACAAATATAATCACAAAACCATTAGTTTCAATAATAACATCAATAGGATATGACCATATGCACATTTTAGGAAACACATTAGCTGAAATAGCATATCAGAAAGCTGGGATTATAAAATCTAATTCAAATACTGTAATTTTCCAAAATATACCTGAGGTTGATATTGTTTTTATTAATCAATGCAAAGAAAAAAATAATAAATTACATATAGTAAATGAGTCAGATATTTCAAATTATAGCTTTGATAATAATTTTCAATATTTTGATTATAAAGACATAACTGAATTAAGTATAAATTTAAAAGGCAAAATTCAAACTCAAAATGCAAGTTTATGTATAGAAGCAATGAAGATATTAAATGAATTAGGATATGAAGTTACAAATCAAAGTATAAGAAATGGCCTAAAAACAGTAATTCATAAAGGTAGAATGGAGCAATTAAATGATAAGCCAATAATAGTATATGATGGAGCACATAATGAACCTGCAATAAAGAATTTACAAGATATGGTTAAAATGTATTACTCTGAATATAAACGAGTTTATATTATATCTATTTTAAAAAGAAAAGATTATGATAAAATGTTAAAATTATTGTCAGAAGATAATGAAGCTATATTTGTATTAACATCAGGGAATAATTCTAATAGTTATGCAACAAGTAATGAATTATATGAATGTATGAAAAAATATACGGCTGAAGAAAAAATACATATGAAGAACATGGAAAATGCAATAGAAGATGCTATGCTCAGTGATTTAAATACAGTAAACTTTGTTGTAGGTAGTTTTTATATATATAGTACAGTTGTAAGCAAAATAGAGGAAAAAAATAATTACATAAGAGGTATATAATATTATGATTAGATGTAAATGGTGCAATTTAAAAAATCCTAAATATGTTAAATATCATGATAATGAGTGGTGTAAGCCAAATTTTGATGATAAATATTTATATGAGATGTTAATATTAGAATCTTTTCAAGCAGGGCTTTCTTGGGAATGTGTATTGAATAAAAGAGAAAACTTTAGAGAAGCATTTGATAATTTTGATATAGATAAAATATGTTGTTATAGTGATATAAAAATAAAAGAATTATTAAAAAATGAAAAAATTATAAGAAACAAATTAAAAATAAATGCTACTATAAATAATAGTAAAATTTTTAAAAAATTGCAAAATGAATTTGGATCATTTTATAATTATTTAATGACATTTACTAATAATAAAATTATTTATGAAATAGATAAAACTACAAACAAATTATCAGATAACCTATCAAAAGATTTACAAAAAAGGGGAATGAAGTTTGTAGGAAGTACAATTATATATTCTTATTTACAAGCAATAGGTATTATTTATTCTCATGAAAAAGAATGTTTTATGTATAAGAATAGACAATGGAGACACGGGGACGGGGTTTTTGTCTAAAGGAAAATTACGTTTTTAGTATAGTAAATAATAATACGATGTTCCAAGGTCTAAAAAACACGTCATGGTGTCTATAGTAGGAATTTGATTTTATTAATTCAAAATGGTATAATTAGAGTGTAACCAATATATTGTACTAAGAAAAATAAGATATAGACACAAGTAAACAAGCTGATTTATTAAAAGAAAAATGATGAGGAGGGGCTAACATGTTAGGATTAGTTTTTATCATTTTAATAATATATACAGTAATTAAATCAAGTAGTAAAAATTCAGGTATTCTCATTTCAAATAATTTAATTATGAATAAATTAAACAAAGCACTTGAAAATAATCAATTCACTAATAAAAAAACATTAGTAGTAAATTCGTATTATAAAATAATAAAAGCAGATACACATGGTGAAAATTATGTGTTTGCTGTAACTAATGATAATGCACGATTTAATGAATTGGATATTAAATCAATATATGAAGTAGCTCAAAAATTACATATACATAATATTGTAATTATAAATCAATTCAAAACCCAATATCCTAATAATGTATTGAAAATAATAGAGGAATGTGAAATGGAAATATGGGATTTGGATAAATTAAATACATTAGCAGGAATATCAAATACAAATGATAGTCCTAAAGCAGAAAACACAAGTATAAGGAATGAATTAAGTAGACAAACTCCAACTATTACTAAATCTGTATTAAGAACAAGTAACACATCAAACGATAAATGTGATATTAACACTGATTTAGATGATCCAATTCAAGACTTTTCTGAAACACACACATCTATATTAAAAAGATTGTTTCGCAAACCTGATAGGTTATAAAAAATAAATAAAAACTGAAAAAATAAATGTACTTGCAGAAATGCAGGTATATTTTTTTCAAATGCAACATATAAACATAACAAGTTGACACGCAAAAAATTATGAAAAAATTATGTAAAGACATACTTCAAATTACAAAAATGCCCTAAATAAATAAGCAAAATAACAAAAATTATGTATAGACATATATGAAAAAGACTGGTATAATTTGTAAAAATAATTTTTTAGGAGAGGGAAGATTATTATGGAGCCAATCAGAATACTATGTTATGGAGATTCAAATACTTGGGGATATATTTCAGGTAGTAATCATTTAAGATATGGAAACAATGAAAGATGGACACGATTGTTAGCACAAAAATTAGGGGATAATTTTGAAATTATAGAAGAAGGATTAAACAGTAGAACACTTATTTCAAATGATACAAGACCTGGCAAAGAAGGTAAAAATGGATATGAATATTTAATTCCTTGTTTAGATACGCACGATCCAATAGACTTAGTTGTTGTAATATTAGGTACCAATGAATTGAAAAAGACTTATAATAAGACAATAGAAGAAATAGGTGAGATATTTGACAAATATATTGTAAAAACTATTTTAAATAGAAAATCTCAAATTTCAGACAAATACCCCAAATTGTTAATAGTAGCACCACCTTTAGCAGATGATGATGGTAGTGGTAAATATGAAGGTGCTTATGAGAAATCATTAAAATTCAATGATATATATGGAAAAATTGCTGAAGATAATAATTGCTATTTTATTGATAACAATGGTTTAGAAACTGGTATTGATAAAATTCATTTAACCAAAGAAAGCCATAAATTATTAGCTGAAAAATTATATACAGAAATATGTAATATATATCAATAATATATTTGGAGTTATAAATATTATTCAAAGGAAAATAATGAATTAGTAAAATCAGATTATGATACAAAAAACGATAAACAACTAGAATAAAGAAAAATAAATCATAGTGTTAAACAAATTGTAAAACTTATAAAGAATTTGCAAAATCAAGAAAGAAAAGAAAGGGAAGAAATGATAGAATTATTAAGAAATATATTTACCATCATATTTTATACATTATTTTTTATTTGGATATTTTTTAAAATAAATAATATTATTTTAGTAAATAAATTGAATTGTAAAGAAAATTATGAGGAAATAAAGAAAAAAGCAAAAAGTAAAAAATTATCAAAATATCTATTTAGAATTAATTTAGGTATTGTAATTACATGTGTCATATATTTAGGCATTGGATTAATGTTAGCGATTTTGGTATTATTTATGATGATATTTACTTTAGGAGGAGCTGCTTATGTTGATACTGGAGCAGATTCAACATTTTATGATAATTTGATTCGATTTACAGGTAATTACTTTAGTATTTTTATCTATATTTTATATGTTTTATATACTATTGTATATATGTTTTTAATAAGAGGAATATATATTAATTTTTTAGTCAATAAACAATTAAAAAATAGAGAATAAAAGAAAATAAGGCTATAAAGATTTATTTATAAATATGAAAAGCATAATTATACTAGATCCAGCAAGAGTTGGAAAATCTATACTGGCTTCATTATTATGAAAAAAGCAAAGAATAAAGATATAAGATAAAAGAGTTGGTTATGAAAATAATTGACTCTTTATTTTTTTTGTTAAAAGGAGGTATAAATGATATTAAGTAAGAAAAGGCAAAAAAGAAGACATAACAAGTTGACACCACAGAAATTATTTTGGAAATATGTAAACTAAACTATAATCAAAAGAAAGATATACATAAAAGATTGACACACACGAAGTTATAAAAAATTATGTAAAACAATATTCAAATCTACAGAAAGTACAATAAAATAAAACCGCAAAATAATAAAAAATAAATATTAAAAGAGTTTAGTCTTATGTTAACTTGCTATTATTATAATATATACCTATTTTGGGGGACTTATATAGGATTTCCTGAGATGTAATAAAATAGTAATATACTTACACACCTTTGTTCGTTTTATATAAATTTAATCTTTTAATAGAAAAATATAGAATTATAAATTGTATTATGATAAGATGTAAAAAAATGTTTTATGGAAGATAAAGAATGAAGTTAATTCCGATTCCAAAATCTAAAATAAGTAGGATAGTTATACTTGCGATTATTTCTACAATGTTTGTAATAAGTTCTATTTTTTAGAAAAATGGGATTATTTAAATTAAAATAGGAGGAAAATAAATGAGATTATTTTTATGTGGTGGTGGAGATGGAACTCAAACTATTAAATGATTTAAAAGCAAGTAGAGCATTTGAAAAAATACAAAAATTTATAAATAATAATGGTATTGTATTTGGTGGAAGTGCAGGAGCAATTATATTTGGTAAAAATCTAAAATCTTGCGCTTTAGATGATGATAACATAGTTGGCTTAAAAGACATATCTGGATATGATGTCTTAAATGGATATTCTATACTATGCCATTATACTAATAGAACAAAAGAAAAAGATGCAAAAAGTAAAGAATATTTATTAAATCTATCAAAAGACGAAAAAATAGTAGCTTTGCCAGAAGAAGACACTATATTTATAAATGATAATGATATACAGGTTATAGGAAATAAACCATATTATATATTCGAGAATAATACTATACAAGAAAAAAATCCTAAACTACTAGAATGGCAATATGATATAGACAACGACAATTTAGTTGAATTAGTATTACAAGGAAAGAAAACAGCAACTACATCCTTAGACACTATTAATGTTTCTAAACCTGGAGAAAGAAGTATATTAACATTTGAAAATGAAAAGAAAGCATGTATAGTAGAAACAAAAAAAGTCATCATTACACAATTCAAAAATATCACACCTGAAATAGCATTTTTAGAAGGAGAAGGTAATAGAACATTAGATTATTATAAAAAAGCACATATGGACTATTTCAAGACAATAAATCCTAACTTTAATGATGAAACAGAAGTATGTATTGAGATATTTGAGGTTATAGAAGATTTAAGAAAAACAAGATTAGCATTAGCCAAAAGAATAGTAGAACATAATGAACAAATATTCGGGAACAATTTACACACTATAACAGAAATAAATGCAGGATTACTATAAAAAGACAAAAAAATACTTCTCTACTAAAGAGCAAGAAACAATAGAACAGTCATTCGCCCAATATGATAAATACTTAAAAGACAACAAATTTGCTCTCATACACAATGATTTACATTTTGATAATATTATAAAAAATGATACTGGTTTATATTTAATAGATTTTAATGATGCTATGATAGCCCCTATTGATTATGAATTTAGATTATTATTTAGGTGTAAGAACGAGCCTTGGAAGTGGGCTAATTCAGAGATGGATCTGTTTCAAAAACCTGAGGATTATAAAAATATAGATACATATATTAAAAAGTATTATAAAGAATTTACTGATATAAAATATATAGACGAGAGAATGATAATATATAGTATATTAGATGATATTCGACTATTAACAAGATTTAATAATAACGAACTAAAAGAAAACGTAGTAAATTATACTAAGAAACTCTTAAACTAAATTAAGACCGCTTCTTAGTAAAAAATATATGAAAGGAACGATAAATATGAATAGACCAATAACAACATTATTAATGCATTATTCTCATATAAAATGAAGATAGGTATAAAATAAATATTTAAATTTCAAAAACAAAGTTATCAGCTGAACATTGCTTTAAACATTCCCACATTGCTCCATCAGAAGCTTTAGGATTGGCAAGAAGAAGATTCTCTCTAATGCTCAGAGAAAACAAAAACGGCTGCTGAGATGCAATATTGATGCATCTATGAAATGACCATTCATCTAAATCATAAAGAGAAGAGCCATCAAGAATAATTTCACCAGAGCTAGGAGTGAGTTGTCTAGATAAAACTCTGAATAATGTGCTCTTTCCACACCCAGAGTCTCCAACTACTCCAATGAATTTCCCAGCTGGTATCTCAACTGAAAGACCGTTTATTATGTTTGTGTTTTCAATTGTTACATAGAGATCTTTGATGGAGATTGAACCAGAAGGATTAGCAAGTTTTTGCGTTCCGAAAATTTCTTCCGTCAAATCTTGATATTTGATAATTTCATTCATTCGTTTAGTACAAGTTTGATATTTTGGGATTTGTCCAAAAATCTCGAGAATAGATCCAACTAATGATTCTACACGGCCTTTGTACATAAAAAGAGCTACAAAAGGCTGAAATGCAAGATTACCATGCTGAACTAGCCATATACCAAGAGAGATGAAAGAGAAATCGTAGATTGCCAAAATCGAACGGGAGAATAATCTCCCAGTATTATCTAACAATTCCGCTTCTTCCTGTAATTGTACTTCATTAAATGAAGTTGACAAAAAGTGAGGCTTTAAGCCAGATGTTAATCCCTGAGCTTTAACGTCGTTGAATCCTTCAACTATTTCATAAAGGAGTTGTTCACTGCTATCAGAGGCATTAGTTGCTGCTTCTCTTTTCTTCCTTGTAAGTTTAACTCTGAAAAAAGGTAAGGAGAATAAGGATAAAATAATATATTTAAATGAATCAGCTAAAGAAGCGGTACAAGGATATTTAAAAATAAGACCAGATATACCTAAAACCAACCCATCATACTAAAAGTTCAAAAAAATTCAGTAAACGTACTTTACAAAAAGACAAATGAATATACTGAATTAAATATTAAGGATATAAACGGTAATGTGATTACTTTTGACTATACTTTAGCTATGATATGTGCTGACAAAGATATAACAGTGGAAATAAATGATGGCAAAGGAGAATTTAAAACAAATGAATCTCAAGGAACAATAAAGTTATCTGATAATAAGGTAGAATTAAAGGTTAAAAATATAAACTATAACGATACAGATTTTGAAACAGTGTTTAGTTATAAATCTTCAGATAAGAGAAAAACAAATATTGCAAATTCAAATAATAAACAATCAGAAATGACAAGAGAGGAGGCACTAGAATTAGGAGAAAAAATGTACAAAGAGGTAGAAGGTTATTATGAAAAGATGAGTAAAATTCTTACTGACCTCGAATCTGAATTTGAAGGAACGGGTGTAAGCATGGCAAAGATAGAAGATAATACATTTATGGAAAATGTGAAAAAATTATTATTAAAGGAGAAATATTAATGGAAGAAGACAAAATAATGAAGGATAAGATGATCTATCAAACTGAAAATTTTATAGTATGTGTACCATATAAAGTACACATTTCAAGAGAAGATGGAGGTCATATATTGATAAGAGCTAAAGAAAAATATTTTGCAAGTAGATTAGAACTAAGTCCTGCAGAAGCTATTGAGGTAATGCGTTTATCAATGTTAATAAGCGAGGCAATGATAGAAGGTATGAAAAATAGAGGAATTAATATTGGAAGGATAAACTATCAAGATAATGGAAACTGGGCATATCTAAGAGGAACTAAGCCAGTGTTCCATATACATTTATATGGAAGAACAAAAGAATCAAAAGTTCAAATTTGGGGAGAAGCATTGAAATTTCCAAATCCTGATGAGCCTTTTTATGATAATTTTACACCTTTTAATGACAAAGATATTGAAGAAATAAAGAAACAAATAACTTTATTAGAAAATACAGAAAAATACAAACTAGAAAATTGGAAATAGAACGGAGAGATAGAATGGAATTTAGGAATTTTAAGAAACAAGATGCAAACGAAATATTAAAATGGACTAAAAATGAAAGAGAATTTAGATTATGGAGTGCTGATAGATGGAAAAACTACCCTATTACACCAGAGGATATATACAATACATATAAAGAATATATGGAAACATCTACTTTTTGTCCTATGTCTTTAGTCGAAGATGGAAAAATTGTTGGTCATATCGTAGTAAGAATTCCAGGAGAAGATAAAAACAAAATTAGATTGGGATTTGTTATTGTTGATAATAGTATTAGAGGCAAAGGGTATGGAAAAAAACTAATGATGGAAGCTATTAAATATGCAAAAGAAAAGTTAAATGCTAAAGAAATTACTTTGGGTGTTATTACTTTTAACACAAGAGCAGTAAAATGTTACGAATCTGTTGGATTTAAAACAACACAGATTAATAAAGATTTTTTACAATTTCAAGATGAACATTGGGATTGTGCTGAAATGTCATTAATAATTGAAGAATAGGAGAGAAAAATAGCAATTTTTAATATAATAATTAAATTTTTATAAATTAAAAATTTAAAATAAAATTTATAAAATAATTTTTAAAAAGTAAAAAAGTTTAGAATAGAATTTAAGGAAAAATATACAGAAAATATTTATAAAGAAATTATATCATTCTTGACGAATTTTTTTTATACATTTATAATAAAAATAACCAAAAATAAATTGGAGGCAATTATGAATAATAAATATAAATTAACATTAGAACAAAATATATTTTTAGCAAAAAGAAATATAGTAGATAATATTTATTGCAATGCTAGGATGGAAGGCATAAATGTTACATTTCCTCAAACTCAAACAATTTTAGATGGAGTTAATGTTCCGAATTTAAAAATAGATGATATTCAATGTATTTTAAATTTAAGAGATGCATGGAAATATCTTATAAATAATATTAGTGAAGAATTTTGTTTGAATTTTATATGTAAAATAAATGAATATGTTGCAAGAAATGAAAGTTTAGAATGGGGAACTTTGAGAAAACGGAAATGTCCAAATATCAGGAACAGATTACATACCAGAAATACCAAAAAAAGAAGTGGTAGAAAATGATATAAATCAAATTATAAATATAGAAAATCCTACAGAAAGAGCAATTGAATATATGTTATATGGAATGAGAAATCAACTTTTTTGGGATGGAAATAAAAGGACTAGTACAATTTGTGCAAATAAAATTATGATTGAAAATGGTTGTGGAATAATAAGAGTTCCAGATAATAAATTAGAAGAATTCAATATATTATTATCTAAATTTTATAGTTTTAATGAAAAAAATGAGATAAAACAGTTTATATATGATAATTGTATCGATGGAATTAAATTAGAAGAATAGTAAATTAGTAATAAAATATAATTATTATTTAATCTAGGATTCAAAAATAGTAGAAGAGAGTAGGAAAGATAGATTTGAGGCAGTAAAATAATAAAAACTATTGTATAATGTATAAATACAAAAAGGATTCACTATTTAAAAGTGATTTCTTTTTGTTTGGCTCTAAGTGGATTTTTACTTTTTTCAACCTTTACTCAAAATATATAGAATTATAAATTATATTATGATAAGATGTAAAAAAATGTTTTTTGGAAGATAAAGAATGAGGTTAATTCCGCTTCTAAAATCTAAAATAAGCAAGATAGTTATTTTAGAAGCGGCTCCAAGTTGCATTTATTAACATAATATGATATAATTGCAAAAATGTAAAATGGAGGAAGTTTAAATGGATGATAATAATTATAAAACAGACGGTCAACTTTATATGCTATATATAAAAAAAGAAAACCATTTAAATGATAAAATAAACTCTGACGGTAGTATTGATGTGTATCAAAAAAATATTAGAAATAAATTTGATGAACCTGTTAAAGCAATACCAATGTCAATATCTGATAATTCTAAAAATATTGAAGCAGATGATGATTATAAAGATAAAATTAGAGAACAACTAATTGAAATATGTAGTATGATTATTCAAATAGCTACCAAATGGGGATATCATAAATTTAAAGAAGTTGTAGTTCCCCAAATAAAAGGTACTATAAAAAAACATAAAAATATAAAAGCTCAAGAAATTTTAAAGAAACAAAGCGCTTTAAGTACTAACCAAACAAAAAAATTAATGTGAATCAATCAAAAAGAAATGTTTTGTCTCTAGATGAATTTAATAAATGTTTCAATGAAATACAAAAAAATGCTATTTTATTAGCATCACAAATAAACACTCTAAAAGAATGTATAGTTTATGAGAATAATATTGATTATGAACAAATAGAAAGTTTGAGAAGAAGAATGGAACTTTTAAACAATCCTAAGGTAAAAAATCAAATTAACCTTATTCTTGAAAATAGTGATAAAAAAAGGAATATGAAACATTGCACAAAATGAAAGTAGTTGGACATTTTATAATAGAAAAATTATAAGCATAAAATTGTTAAAAATGGCTATATTACAATTCTTATAGCAGAACATATAAAGTTACATAATGCATAGAAATTGATAAAATAATATAAATTAAAATAGTTATCGAAATGCTAATTTTTTTCGACATATCTTTCAAGAAGTAAATTACAAAATTCACAGAATAGTCATTGTATTTGAGTAGATTTTACGATATAATTAAAAGGTCCATGTATTTGGACAATCCCTTGAAGGAAAGGGGGTGTCAGAAAAACATGAATCGGTTACTTATTGGTATGGCTTTTACTTCAGAAAATTGAAAAATTGGAAGAAGAATTAGCTAAATACCAACGCAACAATGACAAAAACTGATTTCAGTTCAGAGCAGTTCATCACCTGCTCTGTTTTTTTTGCATAAAAAAAGATATGTGTCATCACACACATATCAAGTGTCAGCTTGAATCGGTTACGTTTCAATGCTATAGTTATTATAACACCATTTTTATTATATGTCAAATAAAATTTTTTATTCACAGGTCTAAGATTGTATGTTAGTCAATCATATGTCACAACTTTTTGAAATTAATATACTTTGAGTACCATATATTGTTTAAACTGATTCTACTTGACTTTCGTATAATTTTAGCATTTCGTTGGGGCTCAACCAATTCAGTGGTTTCATTGGGAAGTTATTATATTCTTTCATCCAATCTTTACCTCTGTTTTTTAAGTCCTCTAAACAATAAAATACCTTATTATAATAAAATCTTTCTTGATCTTTTCTATGACTTCTTTCTACTTTTCCATTTTGCTTTGGCGTGTGGGGTTTTATCAATTTATGTTTTATTCCAAGTTCTTTAAGTGTTTTTTCAAACATTGTTTCTGTTTTCTTTTGCTTGGAACTTTCTCATAAATTCCTAATTTCACCATTACATTATACAATCCCTGTATTGTTCTTGTATATCCTGCACGTCTTAATTTTACCCACAATGTCACTAATCCTGTTTCTTTATTGTTTGCTTTATAATTCTTTATCATTCTTATTTCTTCGTCTGTATGCTCATTTGGATGATGATGTGGACGTCTTGATTTATCTTTTAAACTTTCTAAACTTCCATCATATCTTTTTCTCCATCTATAAATTGTTCTTTTACATTCTCCAAACTTAATTGCCGCCTTTGTTACTCCATATTTATATGAAAATTTTACAACAGACTCTTTATATTTTAATCTTTGTGTGATATTATTACCCATAGAGAGTACCTCCTGATACGTTTTTTTTTTGGTCATTAAAACAATATCATTTTTGGTACTCTCTTTCAATATTTTATTTTCAATGTAAGTGTGACATATCTATTTTAAACCTATA
>CANPWE010000008.1 GCA_947581895.1 uncultured Clostridia bacterium
GTAAGCGTACGGAATGTTAATATATTTATCCCTTTTACATAACTATTGAATTTGACGGCTTCCTGCAAAAGTATTAAACAGTAACCATTCATAATCACTATTTAACACTTTTTATATATAAATTATTGTAAAGTATTCTAATTCATAATTTGAAATAGTTATAATTGAAATCAAATATTGTAAAAATTAAAAGTAGGAATCAATAATTTTTCTATTATTAATTCCTACTTATGCAATTTGCAAAATTAAACATATTTTAAATTACGAATTTTATTGTAATTCATTTTTTACTGTTTGTATTTCAGTAATTGTTGCAGGTTGTGCTGGCTTATAATAACCTTTAGTTTGGGCAACTTTAAATAACTCATATTGAAAACTCTCATCATTATTTCTTATTTGTTGAATAGTTTGTCTTAACTGCATATTCTCAGCTTCTGATATAACACCTTGATATGTTGTTAATTCAGATTTAACTCCATTTAATATATCATTTACCATTGTTTTTTCATCCATAACGGCACCTCCAATAAAAATAATTTTAATTTCTTAAAACCAATTTACTTTTTTATAAGAATTAGTTATTCAAAAAAGACATTAATTTTTGTTTTGTGTTTAATGCATCTTGTGCTGATTTTGTAAATATTTGTTTTATTTGTGGATCTACAGCTTGTGAAGCATATGTGTTTAGTTTTTGATATGATGTTTCATGTGCTCCAATTAAATGTCTTAAATTTTGAAGTTCAACTTGTGTTAAATTAGCCATTGTCATCATTCCTTTCTATTAAGTTTATATTTTAATTATTTACAAATTTTGTATTTTTATACATGTTGAACTTCTTTCCATTTTATAAAATTTCTAATCCTGCATATTTTGCCATTAATCTTTTATTTCCAGACTTATCAAAACTGATTTCAACTTTCATATCATCACCTTCTGGTTCAACTTTAGTAATTGTTCCTTCTCCAAATTTTTTATGATATATTCTTTGTCCTGGCTTATATTGTGTTACATCTACATTTTTACTTTTCATATTAAGTGATTGTAAGAAACTTTCTGCTGTTCTAAATGCAAATTTATTGCTTTCATTTTCTGATGATTGTGATTTATGTGAATTATATGTATTCATATCTGTAGAAAATACTGATTTACCACTTTGTGCTGTTACACCTACTGGTATTTTATATGAATCAATATTATATGTTTTTACATTAGCAGATGCCTTATTTTTGTTAAAACCATATTCCCATTTATATCCACTATCTTCAAAATTATCTTTTTTAGGTGCAAATGCATCTTCATATCCATCTAGTATTTCTTCTGGTATTTCTTTAACAAATCTAGAAATAGGATTATAACTTGTTGAACCAAATATGGTTCTTCTTTTTGCACATGTTAGATATAAAAATCTTTTAGCCCTTGTAATTCCAACATAAAACAAACGTCTTTCTTCTTCTAATTCTTGTGGTTCCCCTATTGATTTAAATCCTGGAAAAATTCCTTCTTCCATTCCTACTAAAAATACAGTTTCAAACTCTAAACCTTTTGCACTATGTAATGTCATTAAAATTACACAATCTTCTTCTTCTTGCATATTATCTAAATCTGTTGTTAATGTCATATTTTCTAGAAATTCTTGTAATGTGTTATCTGCTGATTCTTCTTCAAATTCCATTGCAACAGTTAAGAATTCATCTAAGTTCTGAATTCTACTTTCCGCTTCTATAGTATTTTCATCTTTCAAAGCTTTAGTATATCCTGTTTTATTTAAAGTTTGTTTTACGAGCTCTGAAATTAAAATTTTATCTTGTTTTTCTCTTAATTCTTCTATTGTTTCAATAAATTCTCTAGAATTTACATATACTCTATTTAGTCCATATTGTTCTGCATTTTTTATTATCTCATACATAGATATACCTGTTTTTTCAGATATTTCCTGAATACCATCTAAACTTGTTTTTCCTATTCCACGTTTAGGTTCATTAATAATTCTTTTTAATGCTAGATTATCTGATGTATTAAAAATTAATCTTAAATAAGAAATGATATCTTTAATTTCTTTTCTTTCATAGAATTTTTGACCACCTATAATTTTATATGGTATTTTTTCTCTTCTTAAAATATCTTCTATTGCTCTTGATTGAGAATTCATTCTGTATAAAATAGCAAAATCAGAATATTTGTAAAATTGTTCTCTTTTTAAGCTATTTATTTTACTTACTATATAGTTACTTTCATTATATTCATCATCACCAACATAAATAGATGGTAAATTTCCTTCATCATTTTTGGTCCATAATTTTTTATCATATTTTACCTGATTGTTTTTTATAACTGCATTTGCTGCTTTTAAAATATTTCCTGTACATCTATAATTTTGCTCTAATTTGATTATCTTAGTTCCAGGGAAATCGTGTTCAAAATTTAATATATTTGTTATATCAGCTCCTCTGAATGAATAAATACCTTGATCATTATCTCCTACAACAGTAATATTTCCATGTCTTGAAGCAAGAATAGATATAAGCATAAATTGTGCTTTATTTGTATCTTGATACTCATCTACTAAAATATATTGAAATTTATCTGTATAATATTCTAAAACATCTATATTTTCAGTTAATATTTTTATTGTATAATTTATGATATCATCAAAATCAACAGCATTATTTTCTTTTAAACGTTTTTGATATAGGTTATATACTTGTGCTATTATCTCTTTTCTATAATCACCTTCATATTTTACTGAATATGCTTTTGGTTCTAACATTTCATTTTTTGCATTACTTATTTCAGATAATACTGCTCTATCTGAAAATAATTTATCATCTATTTTCAATTCTTTTAAACATTCTTTAATTAGAGTTTTTTGATCTTGTGTATCAAATATAATAAAAGAACTTTCAAAACCAATTCTATCTATATATTTCCTTAATATACGTACACAAATAGAGTGGAAAGTTCCAATCCACATATCATTTACTGCATCTCCAACTAAACTTTCAACTCTTTGTTTCATTTCATTAGCAGCCTTATTTGTAAATGTTATAGCTAGTATATTCCATGGTTTAATATATTTTTCTGCCATTAAATAGGCTATTTTGTGTGTTAATACTTTAGTTTTTCCACTTCCTGCACCTGCTATTATTAAGCATGGTCCATCTGTTTGAATTACTGCCTCTTGTTGCTTATCATTTAAATCTTGTATCAAATTTTGCATTTTAGAATCTCCTTATATTTGGGTATTTTTACTCCATATACTATAACATATTTAATTAAATAATTCAATTGCAAATATATTTATATAATCCCATATATCTCTTTTTTCCACTGTGTTTATGTTTTTTATGTCGACTATGTCTATTATTTCTTCATTTAAAACTATTTTTAAACTACCTATAGTAGTATCCTTTTCAATAGGTGCTTCAAAATAATATGGATTATTTATTTCTATATTTATTTTATCTTTATCTGACTTTTTTATTGGAATAATATTATTATCTAGTTCAGACATATATAATTCCATATTGTTATATTTACACTTATTAATTTGGATTCTATCTTTATTTATTAAAATCCAGTTTTTAAATTTTTCATCAACTATATTTTTAATATTTACAAGCTCATAATTTTCATAAATATAATCTATTAGATTTATACTATCATTTGTTCTAATTTTTTTTGTATCTGCTTGTAATACTACTGTTATAATTTCAAAACCATTTCTATTTACTGAAGTTACTAAACACCTTCCTGCATTATTTGTAAATCCTGTTTTTACACCATTTACACCATTTAGGTATCCAAGTAATTCATTTGTATTTGAAATTGCTTTTGGGTATCCATTTATTGTTACTGTATAATCTTTAGTATTAACTACTCTTGCAAATGTTTCATTTTTTAATGCATAATCTGCCAGTTTTGCAAGTTCATATGCTGTAGTATAATGTTCTGGGTCATCTAGTCCATGTGGTGTAACAAAATGTGTATTTTCTAAACCTAATTGTTTAGCTTTTTCATTCATTAATTCTGCAAAACCTTCTACACTACCACCAACATTTTCTGCAATTGCAACTGCTGCATCATTTCCAGATTCTAGCATTAGCCCATATAATAAATCATTCATTGTAATTTTGTCGTTTTTCTTCAGACCTAATCTTGATCCACCTGTTCCAGCTGCTTTAGCTGATATTGTAACTGTTTGGGTTAAATCAGCATTTTCTATTAATATTATTGAAGTCATTATTTTTGTTGTAGATGCCATAGCACTTCTTTTATTTTCATTTTTACCATATATTACTTTTCCTGATTTTCTATCATATGCAACTGCTATTTTAGAATTTAAAGTTGGTTCAGCTTTTGTCTGATTTGTAGCTTCCATAAAATAATTTTTAGTTAGATTCATATTTTCATCATTAGCATTAATTATAATTGTGTTCATCATTATTAAGTTTATTATTATTATTATATAAAACACTTTTTTAAACATAAAAAATCACCTATATAAAATATATTTTATATAGGTGTTTTTTATGTATTTATTTTTTTATGGTCCAATTTGACTTGCTATATTGTTATTTATCCAATTATATAATGTAGACATAGACATTAACAAAACTACTCCTGTTGCTACTATTACAAAACGCTTTCTAGCATCTGACTTCCCTTCTGGTGATGCAGTTATCATTTTATATCCTAAATACAATACCATAAATACTGCTGCACCTATTGCAAAATTTTTAATATATCCAGCAATGAGTGCACCTACATTTACTAATCCAGAATTTACAGAATAAATATCAGATGCACCTGCAAATACTACACTATATTTTAATGTTATTAATATAAATAACATTATATTAAATATAACAACTCTCTTTTTTTTCATATTTTTTCACCTTCGTTATATTTAGTATTTAAACCTCCAAATTTTAGCCTCCTAAATTATCTGCGATGAAGCTAACTATTGCTGTAGCAAATAATACAACTGCTATACCTCCAATAAATAATGGTAATTGTTTCTTTATTTCTGCTTTACCTTCTGGAGATTTTGTAATATATGATATACCTAAATACATTGCAACTACAGCTGCTGTTGCAATTCCTACAGCTTTCATAATACCTAATATATTACTTACTGCACTTTCCATACCACCAAGACCTACTCCATCATTTGCCTCTGGTACCGTAATAGCTAATGCTGTATTTCCAAATATCATTAATAACATTATTACTAATATAGCTATATTTATAACTTTAATACTTTTTTTATTTAACATTTTACTTTCCTCCTTTTATTTAATAATAAAATACTAACGCTATATAATATAATGATACTTCTTTTTTACAAAAAAGTCAATATTTTTTAACTTTTTAAAAAAATTTTTATAAATTTATTAATAATACTATATTATTTATATTTTAAAATATGTCTTTTTTTGCATCATTACTATCATTTTTCATATAATATTTAGCTATTAATTCATCGAGTTCCACGCTTAGATTATATATTTCTTCGTAGCTTTTTCCAGTTATTATGCTTTCGTTTAATCTCTCCCTTGCTTTTCGGATTTTATCGTCTAACATATTAACCAACTCTCCTTTTCACTATGTAAGCTTGTCTCATCTCTGTATATATAGAATACCATATTTTTATCATCTACGTCAACAAAAAAGATATATTTATATATGTTTTAGCAAACTTTTCATCTGTCTTTTTCGACAAAATTCGACATATGTTTATATTTATTTTTTTTATATATCAAAATAATACTAAATACTATAAAAAATGCCAATGACAAGATTTGTGAAATTCTCCAATTAAATAACATTAAACTATCAGTACGTAAACCTTCTATTATAAATCTTATAAAAGAATAGCAAATTATGTAAAGATATGTTATTTCTCCTGTAAATTTTCTATTTTTGCTTAATTTGGATAAAACAATAAAAATTATAAAAGTACAAATAGATTCATATAAAAAAGTTGGATGAACATATTTTATAATTCCTTTTTCAATAATTTCCATTTTTATTGGTAAATTAGTTTCATAACCATATGCTTCAATATTTATGTAATTTCCCCATCTTCCAATAGATTGACAAAGTGCAACAACAGGAACTATGTAATCTGTTATATCAAATATTTTGATTTTTTTTATTTTACTAAAAATTGATATAACAGCAAGCCCTCCTATTATTCCTCCATATATGGCTAATCCTCCATCTTTTATTTGAAAAATTTCTGATGGATTATTTTTATAATAATCTAAAGAAAATATCACATAGTATAATCTGGCACAGATTATAGCTACTGGTAACATTATGATTGCTATATCTAACAAATCTTCAAACTTTATTCCAAATCTTCCATCATGAAATCTACACCATATTACTGCTATTATCATTGCAGATACAATCAATATTCCATACCAATATATTTCAATACCGAATATTTCACATGCTACTCTAGGTATCAAACCTGTTTTTATTATCATTTTAATTTCTCCTTATATAATAATTAATTTTAAACTTTTTGGCTATTAACATTTAAAGGATGTGTACCTAAAAAGTTCACATCCTCTAAAATCCAAATTTTAAGAAATTAAGTTCATTTCCCAAAATTCCCTCATTTTATAACTATTTAGGTTTAATGATACTTACAGCCATTTTATCTTCACTAAACACTTCATTTAAAATTTGTTGTGTATATTCTTTTGTAACAGTATTAAATTTTTCAATATAATCAAAACTATTAATTCCTTTAAATGAATCAGCCAAAAACATCCTAGCAATATCTGCTACACTATTATATTCTGTAACATAATCTCCATATATTTTCCTTTTAATTCTTTCAAAATGTTCCTCATTTAAGCCATCTTTCTTGAATTTTGAAACCTCATCTTTAAATTTTTCATAAATCATTTCTGGATTTTTAGATTGTCCACCTACTAAAACATGAGCATATTGTTTTGAAAATTCATATTCTAAATCTGGTTCTGCAAGTAGATCTCCAGTATTATATAGTTCTTTATATAAATTTGAACTTTTACCAATCAACATATTTAGTAATACTTCTATTGCAATATGTTTTTTTACTATTTCCTCTGTGTTTGGTAATTTATCTTTAATTCCTATCATAAAAATAGGTGTACTAACTTCCATATTAGCTTCTTTACTTTTTTTATTTATAGTATCTTCTTCTATTTCATATATTCTTTTTATTTCTCCTTGATTTTCCTTAGGTTGCAACCTTTTTTTGATTTCTTCAAGTAAATCTTCTGGTTTAAAATCTCCACATACCACTAAAGTCATATTACTTGGATGATAAAAAGTATTATAACATTTATATAATACATCTGGATCTATTTTGCTTATTGATTCTATAGTTCCTGCTATATCAAGCTTTACGGCATTTTTATGATATAAACAATCCATTGTATTTAAATAAAGTTTAAATCCTGGATCATCATCATACATCATTATTTCTTGACCAATAATTCCTTTTTCTTTTTCAACATTTTCATTTGTAAAATATGGATTTTGAACATAATCCATTAATTCATCTAAACCTTCATAAAATTTGTCTGATGAACATTCAAATAAATATGCTGTATGGTCATTTGTTGTATATGCATTTGCTTCCAAACCTAATGCCATTAACACATCTAAACTATTAGTTCCATTTTTTTGCTCAAACATTTTATGTTCTAAAAAGTGTGCAACACCATCTGGTATAAACACTTCTTCATTTGTTTGTGGCATTATAAATCTATTATCAATTGAACCAAAATTTGTCCCCCATATTATATATTTTTTATTTGTATTTGCTTTTGGAATTATGATTATATTTAATCCATTTTCCAATTTCTCAAAATACGCTTTTTCTTTTATTTTTGTACTTTCAATAATTTTCATATTTATCAATTTCCTTTCGTAATTATTTCATATAATCTAGCTAAAGAATTTATAGTAATAATATAATTTTCTTAATCTTTTAAGAAATATATTGTATTAATTTGTATATTTTTAGCTATTTCAATAATTTGCTGTTTAGTAACTTCATTTATTTTTTTAATATAATCTTCAATTGAAACAAATTCATCAGATAATTCTTGTGAAAAATAATATGTTATTTCTGAATCTTGTGTTTCTGGAATACTTCCAACAGTAGAAGATATCAATATTTTTGCATTATTTATATCATCATCTGTAAAATCTCCATTTTCCATTTGTTTTAATTGCTCTTTTATTAATCCTAATGTTTTTTCATAATTTGGAATATCTATACCACATTTTATAAATATATTATCTTTTTGTCTTAAATAACTTGAACCTGCTGAATATGCCAAACTTGCCTTTTCTCTTACATTTTGAAACATTTTTGAGTTTGCACTTCCACCTAAAATTATATTATATACAGATGCCCAATATTTACATTCTTTTTTATTTTCTAATACATCTAATCCTAAAATTAATTTACCTTGTGTAATTTGCATACTCTCTGAAATTACTTGTGGTTCATCTACTTTATTTTTTTGTATATTTTCATTATTAATATTATATTTAGGAATTCTTTCTTCTAAATTTTTTATTATTTCATTTTCTTTTATTTCAGAAATAATATTTTCATCTAAATCACCAGAAACAAAAATATCTATTTTTACAGTTTTTATTAACTCTAAATAATACTCATATAGATTTTGTGAATTTATATTTTCTAAATCCTCAATATATCCATATTTATACAAACCATATGGTTCATTTTTATACATTTCTTCAATACATCTATCATATGCATATCTAGCTTTATTATCAATTTTTCCTTGTATTATTTGTTTTAAATTTTCCTTTTCTCCATCTACATATTCTTGTTTAAATTTGTTATCTTCTAAAAATGGATTAAACACTATATCTAGCAATATTTCTAAACATTCTTTACTTAAATTTTCCTGTGATGGTAAAAATTCATTATTTATACTCTCTAAATAGAATTTTATAACTTGATTATCACCAGTTTTTTCAACACCACAATCAAAATTAGCTCCATACATATTTTCTAGGCTTTTACTAATTTCTTCTTGAGTATTCAATTTTTTTGTTCCTCGTCTTAAAACTGCTGCTAATAACGCATTTTTTGTTATAGTCTCTCTATCTAATTTTGTTGTTAAAAAAATTGCAAATAAATTAGTTTTAAATTTATTTGTATTAATTTTATGAAATGTAATGCCTTGTTTTAAATTTTCTTTTTTGTAATTCATTTTACTATCCTTCCCTTCCTTTTATTTATTTTATTATGATATATTTTTCTAAAAAATATACGATTATGTGAAATTTGGAAATGTATACTAGATTTTATATTTTTTATAAAATTTGTAAACACATATTTAATTTCACATTTTTCCTTTTTCTTTTTCAATAATTGAATTATATATAATTTAAAAATTTTTTACAATACATTTTTTTTGAATAAATATCAAATTTTTTGTTAAGAATAATCTTAAGATATAATTTTATAGAAAGGAGTATCAATTCATGAAAATTATAAATGTAATTGCTTTATTATTAGTTATAATTGGAGGCATAAATTGGGGATTAGTTGGATTATTTGATTTTAATTTAGTTGATTTCTTATTTAAAGCTGGTTCAATATTAGCTAAAGTAATATATATATTAGTTGGAATAGCAAGTTTATGGTGTATTAGTCTATTTGCTAAAGTTACTGAATAAAATGATTTAGATAAATAAACATGTATATTATATAATAATTTATAATACACATGTTTATTTATTTTGATATAAGACTTTATTTTTCATATTTTCTTTTTATGCTAATAGTTTTTTTACAATTTCATTTATCATTTTTCCATCTGCAGTTACACCTAATTGTTCTTTTGCTTCTTTCATTATTTTTCCCATATCTTTCATAGATGTAGCACCTACTTGTGAAATAATTTCTTTTATTTTTTCTGTTAATTCTTCCTCTGATAACTTTTTAGGTAAATATTCCTCTAATACAGACATTTCCTCTTTTATTTGATTTATTAAATCTTCTCTACCAGATTTTTCATAATCAGCTAATGCATCATTTCTTTTTTTAAATTCCTTAGCAATTACTTCTAAAATTTGATCATCATTTAATTCTATTTTCTTATCTTTTTCTATTTGTAAAATTGAAGCTCTTACCATCTGAATAGTATTTTTTCTATTTACATTTTTATCTTTCATTGATGTTTTCAAATCATCTAATAATTTTTCTTTTAACATACTAATCATCCTTTCAATATATCACAAAAGTGCAAGTGTAATACTTGCACCTTAATAAACCACTAAAATTTTCTTTTTCTAGCAGCTTCTGACTTTTTCTTTCTTCTTACACTAGGTTTTTCATAGTGTTCTCTTTTACGAACTTCTTGTAATACTTGGTTTCTAGCACATTGTCTTTTAAATCTTTTTAGAGCATCTTCCAAGTTACCATTATTTTTTACTTCTGGCATATATATTCCCCTCCTTCCGGTATAAACCTTACCTTATTAGGATGTGTTTTTAGGGGTTTCTTTTTTTTAACCCTTTTTGCATACGCATATAATTATACTCTACATATGAAGCAATTGTCAATACAATTACTAGATTTTTCCAATTTTTGGGGCAACTTTAATTGTCGAATTTTGTCAACAATTATCGAATTTTTTCATATTATATAATATACACAATAATAGGAGGTGTATTTCTATGGATCAAGAAATAGATATTTGCTGCTGCAAAAAAGCTAAAAAGAACAAAAAATGCTGTGTTGACTTAATATTATTTATATACTCACTCATACTTGCTTTTGTAATTGGAGTCTTAATTGGTGCTGTTACAGGACTATTTGCTGCTTTAGGAATAGGTGCTATTGTAGCAATTATTGTAACTCTAGTAATATTCATCATCGTAAGAATTGTAACACTACTTTGTGAAAAAGATAATAAAAAAAATTGCTGTTAATTTTTCTAAATCAAACCTGCTCACAAATAGCAGGTTTGCTTTTTATAAACCAACAACTCATTCCCCCTCCTATAGAGTAGCCCAAAAACCCTAGATAATAATTGGTCTCTTGGGGGGAAAATTATATATTACTTTAAAAATGTGGCTTAAGTGGGGACCGGCTAGCTACAGAGAGTTATAATTCCCCAGACCACCACCACCCCAAAAACGTATACACACTCCCTCACTGCCACACAGCAATCCGACCCTCACGCTCAGGAATTATTACTCTCTGTGCGCTGTTGGGAAACATTTTTAAAGTAATATATAATTTTCCCCCCAAGAGACCAATTATTATCTAGGGTTTTTGGGCGGCTACCTGCAAAAGCAAAAAATCCCCCAAATATCATTTTTTTAAATTTTCCTATTGATTTTTCCCCAAAAAAATGATACCATAATACACATAATATCAAGTGTACAAGAGACCAGTAATAAACATTATTTTACTCAGAGAGATTATGTTTGGTGAAAATAATCTAAAATAAGTTTATGAATCTACTCTTCAGCTTTTAGTGAAAACTAAACCTCCTAATGCAAGGTTACACGCATTCTAAAGATATATAATTGTTTATCAATTTATATAAATTAAGGTGGCACCACGATACAAAAAATCGTCCTTATGAACTTCATAAGAACGATTTTTTTAATTACACAAACAAAAAAATATTCAAAAAATAAAAAAAGAAAGGAAGATGTTTTATGATTGATATCAAATTTTTAAGAGAAAACCCAGATATTATAAAAGAAAACATTAAAAAGAAATTTCAAGACCACAAATTACCTCTAGTTGATGAAATACTAGATTTAGACAAAAAAAATCGTGAATCAAAACTAAAAGGTGATGAACTAAGAAGCAAAAGAAACACATTAAGTAACCAAATTGGTAATCTAATGAGAAATGGTCAAAAAGAAGAAGCACAAAAAATAAAACTAGATGTTCAAAATATAAACGAAGAACTTGCTCAAAATGAAAAATTAGAACAAGAATACTCAGAAGAAATCACAAAAAGAATGATGAAAATTCCAAATATAATTCATGAATCAGTACCTATTGGTGAAGATGATAGCAAAAATGTTGAAATACAAAAATATGGTGAACCCAAAGTACCAAACTATGAAATTCCTTATCATGGTGAAATTATGGAAGCTCTACATGGCTTAGACCTAGATTCTGCTCGTAGAGTTGCTGGAAATGGCTTTTATTACTTAATGGGAAATATTGCAAGACTACACTCAGCTGTTTTAACCTATGCAAGAGACTTTATGATTAATAAAGGTTTTACCTATTGTATCCCACCATACATGATTCGTTCAGAAGTTGTAACAGGTGTTATGAGTTTTGAAGAAATGGATGCTATGATGTACAAAATTGAAGGAGAAGACTTATATTTAATTGGAACAAGTGAACACTCTATGATTGGTAAATTTAAAGGCCAAATTCTTCAAAAATCTGATTTACCTTATACTATGACATCTTATTCTCCATGTTTTAGAAAAGAAAAAGGTGCACATGGAATTGAAGAACGTGGTGTTTATAGAATTCATCAATTTGAAAAACAAGAAATGATAGTTGTATGTGAACCAGAAGATAGTTACAAATGGTATGATAAAATGTGGTCATATACTGTTGAATTATTTAGAAGCATGGATATTCCAGTTCGTACTCTTGAATGTTGTAGTGGAGATTTAGCTGATTTAAAAGCAAAAAGTGTTGATGTTGAAGCATGGAGCCCTCGTCAACAAAAATATTTTGAAGTTGGAAGTTGTTCAAATTTAACAGATGCACAAGCACGAAGATTAGGAATTCGTATAAAAGGAGAAAATGGAAATTATTTTGCACATACTTTGAATAATACTGTTGTTGCACCACCTCGTATGTTAATTGCTTTAATAGAAAATAACTATCAACCTGATGGAAGTGTAGTTATTCCAGAGGTTTTACGTCCTTATATGGGTGGATTAGATAAAATTACTATTGATTAATTTTGTAAAATAGTAGTAAACTTTTTACATTACTGAAAATAAATCATTATTTTATTTGATAAATTTAATATGGAGGTGAAAATAAAATGATTATAAAAAATCCTAAAATCGAAATATCAGCTACCTCTTCAAAACAATACCCTACTTCAGGATTACCAGAAATTGTATTAGTTGGTAAATCTAATGTTGGTAAATCATCTTTTATTAATACTATGATTAATAGAAAAAAATTAGCTAGAACTAGTAGTGAACCTGGTAAAACAAGACAGATAAATTTTTATAATATGGATGACAAATTCTATTTTGTTGATTTACCTGGATATGGATATAGTAAAATGTCTAAAGTAGAACAAGAAAAAGTTAATCACTTTATTGATGAATATTTACATATTAGAAAAAATATTTCTTTAATCATTTTACTGATAGACATTAGACATGAGCCTGGAACTAATGACAAAATGATGTATGACTACATAATTCACTCTGGATTACCTTTTTTAGTTCTTTGCAATAAAGCTGATAAAATAGCAATAACCAAAGTACAAAATACAGTAAAAGATATTCAAAAAATTTTAAACCCAATTGGAGATTTTACTTTCATGCCATTTTCTGCTGAAACAAAGATTTATTCTGATGATGTATGGAGTATTTTAGAAAAATATATTTAAAAATTTAGAAGAACAAGTATAATTATAGTTACTTGTTCTTCTATTTATAATAATATTAGTTAATTTTTTATATTATAGTACAATTTTCATAATAACAATATAAAATTTTTAATTAATTATTTACTTTTAAAATAATATTTCCATTAGTAGAAGAATTAATTAAATTACTATCAAAATTTTTCATATAAGTATTATTATCAAAATTCATATTAAGAGTATAAATATTTCCTTCATCACTATTTCTTCCTACTCCTAAAATTACTGTACCAGTATATTTCTTTTCAAAACTATCAGTTCCTGTGAAACTAAACTCTGTATATTGTGTTCCAGCGGCAATATCATCATTTAATAATGTAAAATTATTTATTTTGATGCTATTAACTTCTCCTACAGATTGTTGTACAACTGTAGTTGTAACTTCTATATTAGATATTTTTAATTCTTCATTTTCAAAACCAAATGTAATATTATATATATTTCCTATTTTATAATCCCCAGATTCATAGTTTTGTTCTCCAGAAGCTTTTAATGAATGTGTGTTTTCTTTTTCACTTAAATTATTATCTTTATTAACTTCACTATCCTTATTAGCTCCATTATTGTCTATAACCTCATTTTTATTAACATCTTTTTCTTGTGTATTTTCTTCTGTATTAGAAACTGCTGTAACTTCATCAACAACTTGCTTATTTACATCTTTAAATATAATATTTTTATCTAACATATATATTGAATAATTATCTATTAACATTACAGAAATTCTTCCATCAGGATTATCACGTACAAATCCTGAAACACCATCTGCAAGACATTCTTCTTTTGCATTACTTCTTTCAACTCTATAGAATTTGCTATCTTTATAAAAATATGCATATTTACTCTCTCCATTTACATGAAGATATGTTATATTGTTAACTGTATAATCACCTTTTCCATCATCAGGAATTGCAGTTTTATTATGTGCATCAATATATTTTTGATTTAACTCATTATAATGTTTAGGTTCATTATCATACCAATTGTTTACCTCACCTATTTCAATTTCTTTTCTTAATCCATCACTTCTTATTGCATTTACATATTCATAATCTGTATTAGAATATGAGTATTTTCTTGATTTTTGCTCAAATCCTACTACATCATCTAATCCCTCTAGCTTAGTTGACACAAAATAAAATTGGTTATTTGTATAACAATGTAAATCAATATATTCAACAGTTCCATCTTCCATTAAAAGAAATACATATGGTAAACCTCTAGATTCAATATGTCCTATAAATATATCTGAAACATCACTTGTTATATTTTCTACTTTATAACAATCTGTTGTATTAAATTCTTCACCAAATTCATTCCAATATTGTGATGTTAAATTTATTCCAATATCACGTTTACCTAACATATATACTCTTACAAAATTATCTTGTACATCTTTTAGAATCTCTACATTAGACATTTCCAATTTTTCATTTTGTACCAATTTTTTTCTATTATATGTTATTGTCTCTGTTTCTGTTTGTGCTTGATTATTAAAATTATTTTTATCATTTTTATTAAAATATAAAACAGAACCTCCAACTAGGAAAACTGAAAGTGAAACAGCTGCTACACTTAATATTCTGCTAAATTTTCTGTAAGAGTTCCCCTTAATTTTATTTTTTTCTGTATTATTTATATTATCTTTATAATTTTTGTTTAAGTCTTGCCTTGTATTATCCTTTGTTTCTTGTTTTATATTTTTATTAGTATATTGCTCTGGATTAAAATTAGCAAAAACAGAATTTGCTTTATCAGAAATTTTATCATCCCTTTTTAATTTTTCTTTTATAATTTCATCTATTTGTTTATCTGTTAATCTATTCATAAATATCCCCCTCACTTTTTATAATTTCATAAATTTTACTTCTAGCCCTAGAAAGTCTCGATTTTACTGTTCCTTCAGGAATCTTCATTATATTTGAGATTTCAGTTACTGAATAATCATTGTAGTAATACAAAATTGTTATTGTTTTTAAATCTTCATCTATTTTAGATAAAACATTTTCAATCAATGAATCAGAATTATAACTATCACATGATTTCAATCCATCATTTACATTATACTCATCTATATTTATTATATTTGAATATATTTTTTTATTTTTATTAGCAATATCATATGATTTATTAATTAAAATTCTTATCAGCCATGTTGAAAAAAATTGATCATTTTCCAGTTTGTTTAAGTTAGTGTACACACTAATTAATGTATTTTGAATAGCATCACAAACATCATCTTCATCTTTTAAAATAGATTTTGCAACTTTGTACATCTTCAATTTGTTTTCTTCAATTAATTTATTAAATGCTTCATTATTACCTAATTTTGCTTCTTCTACTAAGTTCATTTTTTCATCTCCTTTTATCACTTGATTATTTATCCCTATACCTATTAGACAATATTTTTTCTTTATTGGTTCACATATTTTTTATATTTTATATAATTTTTTTAGATATGTAAAATAATTTCTATACTAACATTATTATAAAATAATTTCTATACTAACATTATTTTTTTAGTCAAAAAAAAATCCAAATTAAATTTGGATTTTTTATTGATTTTTATTAAACTAAAGATAATATAACAACTTCAGCTGAATCTCCTCTTCTAGGTCCTTTTTTGATTATACGAGTATAACCACCATTTCTACCTTCATATTTAGGAGCTATCTCATTAAATAATTTAGATGTTAAATCTACATTATTTCCTTCATTATCAGCTACTTTATTTACCATTCTCATCATTTTTCTTCTTGCATTTAATCTTGATGGCATATCTTTTTGTCTTTTTTCAGTTGTTTCTTCTTTAACAACTTTTAAATATTCTTTACCATTTTTGCTTTTTGCAACTTCTGTAACTTTTCTACCATTGCTATCTAATTTAGCTTTTACTACTTTAGCGTCAACAGTTTCATAGTTATCTTTTTCTTTTACAGCTAATGCTATTATACTATCAGCCATAGCTTTTACTTCTTTTGCTCTAGCTTCAGTTGTTTCTATTTTTCCATGTAATATTAAATCAGTTAAAGCTGTTTTTAACATAGCATTTCTAATATCTGTAGTTCTACCTAACTTTCTGTTAATAGCCACTTTTTTCACCCTCTCTTTTTTATTAATAAGTTAACTTGATTTTCTATTTTATTCTTCTTCCTTAGCAAAACCTAAACCTAATGAATGTAATTTATTTGTTACTTCATCTAATGATTTTTTACCAAGATTTCTAACTTTCATCATATCTGATTCTGTTTTATTTGTTAAATCTTCAACTGTAGAGATATTAGCTCTTTTTAAACAGTTAAATGATCTTACAGATAATTCTAATTCTTCTATAGACATCTCTAATACTTTTTCTTTCTTGAATTCTTCTTTTTCAATCATTACTTGAGTATTTTTTGTTGCCTCAGATAAATCTATAAATAGGTCTAAATGTCCAGTCATTACTTTTGCAGCTAAACTTAGAGCTTCATATGGTTTTAAACTTCCATCTGTCCAAACTTCTATTGTTAATTTATCATAATCTACCATTTGCCCAACTCTAGTGTTTTCAACTGAATAATTAACTTTTTTAACTGGTGTATAGATAGAATCTATAGGAAGTACACCTAAAGGTTGATTGTCCTTTTTGTTTTTCTCAGCTGTATTGTATCCTCTACCCATTTCAGCTGTTAATTCCATTACTAATGAACCACCTTCTGAAACAGTAGCTATATGTAAATCTGGATTTAATATTTCAACTGTTCCATCAGTAATTATATCACCTGCAGTAACCTCTCCTTCTTCTTTAATGTTAATTCTTAGAATTTTCTCCTCATTTTTATCAAGTTTTAATCTTACATTTTTTAGATTAACAATTATCTCTGGTACATCTTCTACTACATTTGGTATTGTAGAAAACTCATGTAATACACCTTCAATTTTCACACCAGTAATAGCACTTCCTGGTAGTGATGAAAGTAATATTCTTCTTAAAGAATTTCCTATTGTAATACCATAACCCCTTTCCAATGGTTCACAAACAAATTTAGCATAATTATTTTCATTGTCTATCTCTAAGCATTTAATATTTGGCTTTTCAAATTCTATCATTTTTACCTCCTAATAATTAATCATTTTTTATATTCAGTCTTAAAGTTAAAGTATATATTTAGTTTATTACATATGAATATAGTTTTATATTACATAATAAAATATGCATAAATACAAACTTTTCTTTAATACACATACAACTATTATTTTGAGTAAAGCTCTACTATTAAATGTTCTTCTACTGGGTAGTCAATTTCTTCTCTTGATACTTCAGCTAATACTTTACCTGATAAGTTATCTATATTTTTCTCTAACCATGTAGGTACTAATCTTGATGCTGTTTCTTCAACACTTTGTTTAATTGTACCATTATCTTTTCTTATTTCTCTAACAGCTATTTCATCTCCTGGTTTTACTAGGTATGATGGAATATCAACTTTTTGTCCATTAACTTGAAAAGCACCGTGTGAAACTTGCATTCTAGCTTCTGCTCTTGTTCTTGCATATCCTAATCTAAATACTACATTATCTAATCTACTTTCTAGTATTTTTAGTAATAATTCACCTGTATTTCCCTTTTTGTTATATGCAATAGCAAAATATTTTCTAAATTGTTTTTCTCCAACTCCATATATAAATTTCAATTTTTGCTTTTCTTTTAACTGAATAGCATATTCAGAAACTTTTTTATGTTTATTACCTGCTGGTTTACGATTAGATTCTTTATCAATTCCGATAACTGTTGGACTGATACCTAAATATCTACATCTTTTTAAAACAGGTTCTCTATATCTTGACATTAATTTTCACCTTCCTTATTATTTTCATTTTACTATACACGACGTCTTTTTGGTGGTCTACAACCATTGTGTGGTATTGGTGTTACATCTTTAATACTACTTATTTCTAGACCTGCAGCTTGTAATGATCTAATAGCTGCTTCACGACCAGAACCTGGTCCTTTTACAAATACTTCAACTGTTTTTAATCCATGTTCCATAGCTGTTTTAGCTGCTGTTTCTGCTGCTTCTCCAGCTGCAAATGGTGTGCTTTTTCTAGAACCTTTGAATCCTAATTGTCCAGCACTTGCCCAAGATAATGCATTACCTTGAACATCAGTTATTGTAACTATTGTATTATTAAAACTAGAATGAATATGAGCCATACCTTTTTCAATATTTTTTCTGTCTCTTCTTCTAGTAACTCTTTTTGTTACATTTTTAGTAGCCATTTATGTTTTACCTCCTAATTATTTTTTACTTTTACTTACTAATTTTCTAGGACCTTTTCTTGTACGAGCATTAGTTTTTGTTCTTTGTCCTCTAACTGGTAATCCTCTTCTATGTCTTAAACCTCTGTAGCATCCTATTTCTGTTAATCTCTTAATATTAAGAGCAACCTCTCTACGTAAGTCACCTTCAACTACATAACCATCCATAGCATTTCTTATTGCTTGTACTTGGTCATCAGTTAAATCTTTAACTCTAGTATCTGGGTTAACACCTGCTTGTTTTAATATTTTTTGTGAACTTGGTAAACCAATTCCATAAATATATGTTAATCCAATTTCTACTCTTTTTTCTCTAGGTAAATCTACACCTGATATACGAGCCATTATTTTAGCACCTCCAAAATATTTTGTTTATTATTATTATTTGTTTATTTTATATTTTATTAAAGGTGAAATGCATTAATATAATTAATTCGGATTTTTAATTATATTAATCTTTAACAAATATAAAATTTATATATAAACACAAATTAAATAAATTATCAGCCGCTTATCGTAATTTGTGTTAATATCAGTTTCTTGAAATTATCCTTGTCTTTGTTTGTGTTTAGGATTTTCGCATATTACTCTTATAACACCTTTTCTTTTGATTACTTTGCATTTTTCACACATTTTTTTAACTGATGGTCTTACTTTCATTTCACTACACCTCCTGTAATTTTTGTTACAATAACCTACATATAGTGTTTGTAATAATTTAATGATGCGTGAGGTCAGACGTATAGAAATAACAGGCTAAATGCAATTTTATACATCTCACATCGCACCTCATAAATTAATCAAACACTATTTGCTTTTGTATATCATTAAAATGAGGGAATATAGTTACTCCATCATTTTTCTGTATCTTATTAATTCTATTTTTTATTTTGCTATTATTTTAATCTTATTTTGCTCTCCATGTAATTCTTCCTCTTCCTAAATCATATGGTGATAATTCAACTTTTACTTTATCTCCAGGAAGAATTTTTATATAATTCATTCTAAGTTTTCCTGAGATATGAGCTAAAATTTGATGTCCATTTTCAAGTTCTACCTTGAAATTTGTATTAGGTAAAGTTTCAATAACTGTTCCTTCTAATTCTATAACATCTTCTTTTGCCATTTTAACCTCCCAAAATTCATTTTTAAACTTATTTTTATTTTTATGTATTATATTTTTTATTAAACTATTTGGCTAATTTTTCAAATTATAACTGACATATAATTCCAAATATTCGCATAATAGCTTTTATATTATATAATATTTTTATAATAAAGTCAAGATTTCTGGCTCATTTTCTGTAATTAAAATTGTATTTTCATAATGTGCTGATAAACTTGCATCTTCTGTAACAATTGTCCATCCATCATCTAATTCCAATATATCTGATTTTCCTTGTATAACCATTGGTTCAATTGCAAGAGTCATACCAGGTTCAAGTCTTACTCCTCTACCTGGTTTTCCATAGTTTGGAATTCCTGGATCTTCATGCATTTGTCTACCTATACCATGTCCTTGAAACTCTTTAACAACAGAATATCCATTTTGATTTACAAATTCACCAATTGCATGACAAACATCACCAATTCTGTTTCCTTTAACAGCATATTTGATTCCTTCATAAAAAGCTTGTTCTGTAATATTTACTAAATCATATGCAGATTTACTACCTTTACCTACAACATATGTTCTTGCAGCATCACCATTAAATCCATCTTTTAAAACTACTAAATCAATACTTATTACATCACCTTCTTTTAGTTTAACTCTACTAGAAGGAATTCCATGAATAACTTCATCATTAATAGATGTACAAATTGAAGATGGAAAAGGTGGAACACCTTTAATTCCAGGATTATATCCCTTTTGTGCAGGAAATCCTCCATTTTCTCTCATAACTTTTTCTGCAATTTTATCTAATTCTAATGTTGTTATTCCTGGTCTAATGTTTTTTGCTAATTCTTGATGTACAAGTGCAGTAACTCTACATGCTTCTCTCATTAGTTCAATTTCTTTTTTAGATTTTATAGTTACCATATTTCATTACTCCTTTTTTCTATTATACACTTTTTGTATTTATCCTTGAATACGATGCATAAAATCTTGGCATGCTTCTTCAGCAAATCTATTTATTCTTTCACTAATTTCTTCTACAATAACAATACCTTTATTATTATAAAAATCAATAAGAGGTTTTGTTTGTGTATCATAAATTTCTAATCTTTTCTTAATAGCCTCTGGGTCACTATCATCAGCTCTAATAATTAATTCTGAACCACAATTATCACAAATACCTTCAACTTTTGAAGGATGTAGTTTCAAATTATATGTAGATTTACATTTAGGACATACTCTTCTATTTAACATTCTTTCAATTATTTCATCTCTAGGAGTTTCTAAATTAATTACCCAGTCAACTTTTTTACCTTTAGAATCTAATATTTCATCAAGTTTTTCGGCTTGTTCTAATGTTCTTGGAAATCCATCTAAAATTATTCCTTTTTCATCTTTTAATTCTTCTAATCTTTTTTCAACCATTGATATTGTAATTTCATCTGGAACTAGACATCCTTTTGAAATATATTTATTAGCTTCAATTCCTAATTCTGTTCCTTTAGATATATTTTCTCTAAATATATCTCCTGTAGATAATTGTATCCAACCATTTTTCTTGTTTAATATTCCTGCTACAGTTCCTTTTCCAGTTCCTTGTGCACCTAACATAATTATTATCATAACATACACCTACTTTTAAAATATTATTAGCTATACTTTGTATATAACTTTTTAAATAACTAAATCTAAAATTAGTTATTTAAAAAATTATATACTAACAAACTTTTGAAGTTGGAAGCGAGAATTGTTTTTTCTCTCTCCCAACCTCTTTTGTTTATTACAATATTTAGGATTAAGGTATTAATCTATTTTCATAAGGCACATTTACCATATTATCAATAATTAACTTAAAAATCCTTTATAATGTCTCATTACTAAGAATGATTCTAATTGTTGAACAGTCTCTAAGGCTACACCTACAACAATAAGTATTGATGTTCCTCCAAAAGCTAAATCTAATCTTCCTAAAACACCAAATCTAGCAAACATTGGTATAATAGCAATTAATGCTAGGAAAAATCCTCCTACCCATGTTAATTTTGTAAGTATAGAAGATAAATATTGAGTTGTTGGTTTACCAGCTCTTATACCTGGTATAAATCCACCATTTTTCTTAATATTACTTGATACTTCTGCTGGATTAAATGTTGCATATGTATAGAAAAATGTAAATCCAACTATAAGTAATAAATAAATTATAGCATTAGCAATTACATACCCCCATGGAAGTGGTACTCCTTCTGATAATTGTGTTGTAGAAGTTGCAATTGATAATTTATATAATCCAGCTAAAAATCCTGTTTGACTAGCAATATCAGCTTTAAATATTTGTATTATCATTGCAGGAAATGTCATAAATGATGAAGCAAAAATTATTGGCATAACACCAGCCATTGCTAATTTTAATGGAATGTGTGTATTTTGTGCTCCCATCATTTTTCTTCCTACTACTTTTTTTGAATATTGTACTGGTACTCTTCTTTCAGATTGTTGTACAAATATAACACCTGATACTAAAACCAATACAGCTGCTAAAATTGCTAAAGAAATTATTAAGTTTGTAGTATTAAAATGACCTTGTAATAATAATTCATTAAATACCTTTTCTATTCCCTTTGGTAATCTAGAAACAATACCAACAAAAATTAAAATTGATATTCCATTTCCAATTCCTTTGCTTGTTATTTGATCTCCTAACCACATTAGGAATGCTGTTCCTGCCATAAAAGAAAGAACAACAATTGCAAGTGTTAAAAATCTTTCTGAGCCTGCTTCTGCAGAAGCACCTATAAAATATTGCTTATATGATAAATATAATCCTAATCCTTCTATAAGTGATAAAACTAAAGTAAGAATTTTTGTATATCTATTTACTTTATTTCTACCCTCTTCTCCACCTTCTTTAGTTAATTTTTCTAAAGAAGGTATTATCATACCTAATAATTGTATAATAATTGAAGCTGTGATATATGGTGTTATTGACATAGCAAAAATAGATAAATTTTCAAAAGCTCCTCCTGAAATTGTATTTATTAATCCTACAATACCACCTTTACTTCCTATATCTAACAAAGCTGTATTTACTGCTGGTACAGATATATAACATCCTAATCTAAATATTACTATTAATAATAATGTGTAAAACACTCTTTTTCTTACATCTGGAGTCTTTAAAGCGTTTTTTATGGTGTTGAACAATTAAATCACCTCTGTCTTTCCTCCTAAAGCCTCTATTTTTTCTTGTGCAGCTTTAGTAAATCTTTTAGCTTTTACAGCTAATTTTTTCTCTAAGTTTCCTGTAGCAATTACTACGATACCATCATTTGCCTTGCTGATTATTCCATCAGCTATTAAACTTTCAGCAGTTACTTCTTCAGTAGTAGCTTTATTTAACATTGTTAAAGTTACTTCTGTATAGTTTTTTGCATGTATATTTGTGAATCCTCTTTTTGGTAATCTTCTATACAATGGTGTTTGACCACCTTCAAAACCTCTTCTTACTCCACCGCCTGATCTAGCTTTTTGACCTTTATGTCCTCTTCCTGAAGTTTTTCCAAGGCCAGAACCTATTCCACGTCCTACCCTAGTTCTTGTCTTTCCTTCTTGTGCTGGGCTTAATTCGTCTAATTTCATTGTGCGGTTACACCTCCTTAATTTTTAATTATATTTAGTATATACTATAATTTTTTATATTTCAACACTAATTTTTATAAAATATTTAAATTATATTATAACAATTATTCTGCAATAGAAAAAGTATTTTGTTTATAAACTTTTTCTATTGCAAATATAAAATTATAATATTTCATCAACTTTTTTTCCTCTTTTAGCAGCTACAGCTTCAATTGTTTGCATTGATTTTAATCCTTCTATTGTAGCATATACAACATTTCTAGGGTTATTTGTTCCTATAACTTTTGTTCTTATATTTTTATAACCTGCAAGTTCTAGAACTGGTCTAACACTTCCACCAGCTATAACTCCAGTACCTTCTGCTGCTGGTTTTAACATAACTTTTGCACTACCAAAAGTTCCTATATATTCATGAGGTATACTTGTATTAACAATTGGAACTTCTACTAAGTTTTTCTTAGCTTCTTCAATTGCTTTTTTAATAGCATCTGGAACTTCAGCTGCTTTACCATTTCCAACACCTACATGACCATTTTCATCACCAACAACTACTACAGCACTAAATCTAAAAGTTCTACCACCTTTAACAACTTTAGCAACTCTGTTTATAGCAACAACTTTTTCTTTTAATTCTGTTACTGTATTTTCCATGAATTTATTTTTCCCTCCTTCTTAATTCATAAGTGTAAATATATCTCATATTTTTATAAATTAGAATTTTAAACCTGCTTCTCTTGCAGCTTCAGCTAATTCTTTTATTACACCATGATATATATAACCACTTCTATCAAATACTATTGTATCAATTTTCTTTTTTAAAGCTTTTTTTGCTATTAAAGTTCCTACTTCTTTAGCAGCTTCTTTATTTGAGTGTTTTACTTTTACTTCTTTATCTAAAGTAGAAGCACTTACTAATGTATTTCCAGCAACATCATCTATTATTTGAGCAAATAGATTGTTATTACTTCTATATACACATAATCTTGGACATTCTGGTGTTCCACTTATTTTTCTACGAACTCTTATATGTCTTCTTTTAACTTCAGCTTTTCTATCTGTTTTAGAAACCATTTTCTTCTCCTTTCTAACTAATGTAACAGCATTAGTTTTTTCGATTGGCTAATTTTATTTTTTACCTGCTTTTCCTTCTTTTCTTCTAATATGTTCATAATCATATTTAATACCTTTACCTCTATATACTTCAGGTGGTCTTTTTGTTCTTACAACAGCTGCTGTTTGACCAACAACTTCTTTATCTATACCTTTTACTATAATTTGGTTAGGATTTGGAACTTCAAATGTAATTCCTTCTGGAGCATCCATTTCAACTTGGTGTGAATACCCTAAATTCATTACTAATTTTTTTCCTTTTAATTGTGCTCTATAACCAACACCATTAACTTCTAGAGTTTTAGTATATTGATTTAATACACCTTCAATCATATTGCTAATTAGTGTTCTTGTTAATCCATGTAAACTTCTATTAAAAGCTTCATCATTTGGTCTTTTTACTGTAATTACATTATCATTTATAGAAACTTCTATATTTTTATGTAATTCTTTTGTTAAAGTTCCTTTAGGACCTTTTACAGTAATGTTACTACCATTTAATGTAACTTCAACACCTGCTGGTACTGTTATAGGTTTATTTCCTATTCTTGACATGGTTTTTCCTCCTTCTTTTCTTGTTATTTTTTATTTTGAAAAAGTTTATTAATATTTCTTATTTAGAAATTTTACCAAACATATGCTAAAACTTCTCCACCAAGACCTAATTGTCTTGCTTCTTTATCTGTTTTTATTCCTTTAGATGTAGATATTAGTGCTATTCCTAAACCATTTAATACTTGTGGTAATTGATCTTTAGAAGCATATACTCTTAAACCTGGTTTACTAATTCTTTTTAATCCATCAATTACTCTACTACCTTTTTCATTATATTTTAAAGTGATTCTTATAACACCTTGATTATTTTCACTTTTTATTTCTTCTAATGATTTGATATATCCTTCATTTAGTAATATATTAGCTATAGCTAATTTCATATTTGAAGAAGGGATATCAACTGTTTTATGTTTTGAACTATTTGCATTTCTTATTCTTGTTAGCATATCTGCTATTGGATCAGTAGTTATCAATTTCTTAACCTCCTTTTTCTAAAAGTATTTATATTAAACTCATTATTTAATACAATATTTTATTTATTATTTTATGTAATTTTTATATTTCATTTTAAGCAAAATTTGCCTATATCAAACTGTATTTAATACTAAGTTTAATATATTACCAACTTGCTTTTTTAACACCTGGAATTTCACCTTTGTGTGCTAATTCTCTAAAACATACACGGCAGATTCCAAATTTTCTAATATATGCATGTGGACGTCCACATATTTTGCATCTATTATATTCACGTGTTGAATATTTTTGTGTTTTTTGTTGTTTAACTTTTAAAGATTTCTTAGCCATGAATTTCTCCTTTCTTCTTAACTAATCTCTCTAATTAATTTTTGAATGGCATTCCTAATAATGTTAATAATTCTTTAGCTTCTTCATCTGTCTTAGCTGTTGTAACAAATATTATATCCATACCTCTAATTTTATCGATTTTATCATATTCAATTTCTGGGAATATTAATTGTTCTTTAACACCCATTGAATAATTTCCTCTTCCATCAAAAGAATTAGCAGAAACACCTCTAAAATCTCTTACTCTTGGAAGTGCTACATTAAATAGTTTGTATGCGAAATCATACATTTTACCTTTTCTTAAAGTTACTTTACATCCAATGTTAACTCCTTCTCTTAACTTAAATGCAGCTATAGCTTTTTTAGATTTTGTTATAATTGGTTTTTGACCTGTAATTATACTTATATCATTTACTGCATTTTCTAATGATTTAGGATTTTCTTTTGTATCACCTAAACCTACATTTATAACTATTTTATCAAGTTTTGGAACCTGCATAACTGATGTGTAATTAAATTTTTTCATCATTGCTGGTATAACTTCTTTTTCATATTGTTCTTTTAATTTTTCCATAAGTCTTTAATAGACCTCCTTTCTTATTTTATTTTTGTACCACATTTTTTACAAACACGTACTTTATTTTCTTTGTCCATAGTAAATCCTATTCTAGTAGCTTTACCACATTTTGGACATACTACATTTAATTTACTCATATGAATTGGGAATTCTGATACTATAATTCCACTTTCATCACCTTGTTTTCTAGCTTTAACATGACTTGTTTTTTTGTTAACATCTTTTACAAGTACTTTTTGTTTTTTTGGTAATACTTCTAAAACTTCTCCAGTTTTACCTTTATCATTACCTGATAAAACTTTAACTGTATCGCCTTTTTTAATTTTTAACATTATCTTTTTCACCTCTTTATTAGAAAATTTGCTTTGATTTCTCACCGAAACTCTTTTCTAGTTGGTAATACAGAATTTCTTAGAAATTTTGTATCTTTAACCTGATATTGTATAGATTAAAGAACCTCTGGAGCTAATGATAAGATTTTCATATAATTTTTATCTCTTAATTCTCTAGCTATTGGTCCAAATATACGAGTTCCTCTTGGAGTACCATCTTCTTTTAATATAACAGCAGCATTTTCATCAAATCTTATATAAGAACCATCTGCTCTTTTTGTAGGTTTTACAGTTCTAACTACAACTGCTTTTACTACATCACCTTTTTTTACAACGCCACCTGGTGTAGCTGTTTTAACAGAAGCAACTATTACATCTCCAACTTTTGCGTATTTTCTATAAGAACCACCTAAACATCTAATAACCATTATTTCTTTAGCACCTGTGTTATCAGCTACTTTTAATATTGATTGTTGTTGTACCATTTAGTAATTCCCTCCTTTTATAAATCATTTTATACTCTTTAAATTAATTATTATTTTATTATTGCCTTTTCAACTATTTCAACTACTCTCCATCTTTTATCTTTTGATAGAGGTCTTGTTTCCATAACTTTTACTTTGTCTCCAACTTGGCATTCATTGTTTTCATCATGAGCTTTTAATTTATATGTTCTTTTTTGGATTTTACTATATATTTTGTGTTTTACGTTTGTTTCAACTGCAACAACAACTGTTTTATCCATTTTATTAGAAACAACTGTACCAACCATTACTTTACGAAGATTTCTTTCTTCCATGTTACAATCTCCTTTCTTAGACTTGTTTTACCAATAATTTGCAAGATTTTATATTATAAAAATATATTGCAATAAATTATTTTATAATAATCATAATTTAAAATTATAATTATTTATTTTCAGCTATTTCTCTACTTCTTAATTCAGTTTTTACTCTAGCTATATCTCTTCTTACTTCTCTAATTTTCATAGGATTTTCTAAACCATTTGTTTTTGATGAAAATCTTAATTTGAATAATTCAGATTTTAATTCTCCTAATTCTTTTTCTAGATCAGATGAAGACATTTCTCTAATTTTATTTATTTTCATCATTATCACCACCTAATTCAGATTCCTTTTTAACAAATTTTGTTTTAACAGCTAATTTATTAGCTCCTAATCTTAAAGCTTCTCTTGCAGTTTCTTCTGGAACACCTGCAATTTCAAACATTACTCTACCTGGTTTAACAACTGCAACCCAGTAAGTAACAGCACCTTTACCTTTACCCATACGAGTACCGATACCTTTATTTGTGATTGGTTTGTCTGGGAATACTTTTATCCAAACTTTACCACCTCTTTTTATATAACGAGTCATAGCAACACGGGCAGCTTCTATTTGATTTGAAGTAATTAGCCCTGCTTCTAAAGCTTGAATACCATATTCACCTTCACTAACTTTATTTCCTCTTGTTGCTTTTCCTCTCATTCTACCTTTTTGTTGTTTTCTATATTTTGTTCTATTTGGCATTAATGGCATTATTTTTCTCCTCCTTCCATTGTTGCTTTTTTAGCTGGAAGAACTTCTCCTTTATAAATCCAAACTTTAACACCTATTTTTCCATATGTTGTATCTGCTTCTGCAAATCCATAATCAATATCAGCTCTTAAAGTTTGAAGTGGAATTGTACCATCTTTATAGAATTCAGTTCTAGCCATGTCTGCTCCACCTAGTCTTCCAGATACAGCAGTTTTAATTCCTAAAGCACCTGATTTCATAGTTTTTTGCATACATTGTTTCATTGCTCTTCTGAATGAAATTCTTCTTTCTAGTTGTCCTGCTATGTTTTCTGCAACTAATTGTGCATCAACATCAACATTTTTCACCTCAACGATATTTAAATTAACTTCTTTATTTATCATTTTCTCTAATTCATTTTTTAATATTTCAGCATAGTTTCCACCTTTACCAATTACTAAACCTGGTTTTGCAGTGTAAACATTAACTCTAACAAATTTAGCTGTTCTTTCAATTTCTATTTTTGAAATACCACTAATGTATAATTTCTTTTTAATATATTTACGAATTTTGTTATCTTCTACTAGATAATCTCCAAAATGTTTTGAATCTGCATACCATTTTGAGCTCCAATCTTTGATAACACCAACTCTTAATCCATGTGGATCCATTTTTTGTCCCATGTTAATTATTCCTCCTTTCCATTATGCTCTTTCTCTTAATACTATTGTAATATGACTTGTTCTTTTTCTAATTCTAACTGCTGAACCTTTTGCAGCTGGTCTAATTCTTTTCATTGTAGGACCTTGGTTTGCATATATTTCAGCTATATATAGTTTATTAGATGCCATATTATGATTGTTTTCAGCATTTGCAATTGCTGATTTTAATAATTTTTCTAATATTTCAGATGCAGCTTTAGGTGTAAATTTAACTATAGCTAAAGCTTCTTTAGCATCTTTTCCTCTTATTAAATCTGCTACTATTTTAACTTTTCTAGCTGAAATTCTAGCATTTTTAAGAGTTGCTACTGCTTCTGGAACGATAACTTCTTGAATTTCTTCCACTTTATTTACCTCCTTATTTATTTAAGAAATTTTATTTTTTTGTTGTTTTATCTCCTGAGTGTCCTCTATATGTTCTTGTAGGAGCAAATTCTCCTAATTTATGTCCTATCATTTCTTCTGATATATAAACAGGTACATGTTTTCTACCATCATGAACAGCTATTGTGTGTCCAACCATTTGTGGATAAATAGTAGAAGCTCTTGACCATGTTTTTAGAACTGTTTTTTCTCCAGTTTCATTCATTGCTTCGATTCTCTTTAATAATTTTGGAGCAATGTAAGGCATTTTCTTACTTGATCTTGACATATTTTTTATTTCCCTCCTTATTTTGTGTTGTTAATAATATCTTAACTAACCTTGTTCTATGTTTAAGCTGATATTTTATTTTCTTCTCTTAACAATAAATTTATCAGATTGTTTATTTTTCTTTCTTGTTTTATATCCAAGTGCTGGTTTACCCCAAGGAGTCATTGGACCTGCGTGTCCTACAGGAGCTCTACCTTCACCACCACCATGAGGGTGATCATTAGGGTTCATTACAGAACCTCTAACTTCAGGTCTTTTACCTAAATGTCTTGTTCTTCCTGCTTTTCCTAATTTAACATTTTCATGGTCTGAATTTCCTACAGTTCCTATTGTAGCTCTACATACAGCCATTATTAATCTCATTTCTCCAGAAGGTAATCTAACATGTGCATATTTACCTTCTTTAGCCATTAATTGAGCTTCTTGACCAGCAGCTCTAACTAATTTTCCACCTTGACCTGGGTTTAATTCTATATTGTGTATCATAGTACCAACTGGTATGTTTTCTATTTTCATGCAGTTTCCAGGTTTAATATCAGCTTTTTCTCCTGATACTACTTTATCTCCATCTTTTAATCCTATTGGAGCTAAGATATATGATTTTGTTCCATCTTCATATTCTATTAATGCGATATTAGCACTTCTATTTGGATCATATTCGATTCCTAAAACTGTTGCTGTCATATCATCTTTTCTTCTTTTAAAATCTACTAATCTGTATTTTTGTCTGTTTCCTCCACCTTGATGTCTAACAGTTATTCTACCATATGAGTTTCTACCTGAATTTTTCTTTTTTGTTGTTAATAAAGATTTTTCAGGAGTCTTTTTTGTAATTTCATCAAATGTAGAAACTGTCATATTTCTTAGTGATGGAGTCATTGGTCTAAAATGTTTCATTCCCATTTTTTTATTCTCTCCTTTTAAATTTTATTTTCCTGGTTTAATTCCAGATAATTATATATCACTAAAGTTTTTCCTAATTCTCTTAATTTTTATTTATGTGACTTATTAATTAAGCACCCATAAATTCTTCAATAGAATCTTTATATTTTTTAGAAACTTTCTTAACTTTTCCACCTTTAGCTAAGTATTTTGTATCAGATGGATTTGTATCTATAGTAACTATAGCTTTTTTCCAATCTGATGTTTTTCCAACATTTCTTCCTACTCTTCTTGTTTTACCACTAACATTGATTGTATTAACTTTTAAAACTTTAACTTCAAAAAGTTTTTCTACTGCTTTAGCTATATCAACTTTTGTAGCTTTTTTATTTACTTTGAAAGTGTATTTACCTTCTTGTATTCCATCATTACTTTTTTCAGTAATAACTGGCTCAATTATTATATCTTCTGCCATCATTATGCATACACCTCCTCTAATTTTTTAACAGTATCTAAAGTTACTACTAAATTTTTGTATTTTAATAAATCATAAACATTTATTGTATTTACTAAAGTTGTTTTTACTCCTTCAATATTTCTAGCTGATTTTTGAACATTTTCATTTTTTTCTGGTAATAATATTAAAGATTTTCCTTCAACTTTTAATTTATTTAATGCATTTACCATTTGTTTTGTTTTGATTTCTTTAAATGCTAATGTATCTACAACTGTTAATTCTTTTTCTAATACTTTAGAGCTTAATAAAGATCTTATTGCTAATCTCTTTTCTTTTTTATTAACTGAATATTTGTATGAACGAGGTTTTGGACCTAAAGCTATACCACCTTTAATCCATTGTGGAGCTCTAATACTTCCTTGTCTTGCTCTACCTGTTCCTTTTTGTCTCCATGGTTTTCTTCCACCACCACGAACTTCTGCTCTTGTTTTTGTGCTTTGAGTACCTTGTCTTTGATTAGCTAAATAATTAACTAATACACTATGTACTACAGCTTCATTTGGTTCAATTCCAAATACTTCATCTTTTAAGTCTATACTTTGAACTTTTTTACCTTCAACATTATATACATCTATACTAGGCATTTCTTAATCCTCCTTCCTTATGCTTTTACACTTTTTCTTATTTTTAATATTGCACCTTTAGCACCTGGTACACTACCTTTTATTAAGATAACATTTTTATCCATATCTACTTTTACAACATCTAAGTTTTGTATTGTAACTGTAACTCTTCCCATATGTCCTGGTAATCTTTTACCTTTGAAAACTCTACCTGGAGTTGATGTTGGTCCCATTGAACCTGGTCTTCTATGATACATAGAACCATGACCCATAGGTCCTCTTGATTGTCCATGACGTTTAATAACACCTTGGAATCCTTTTCCTTTTGTTGTTCCTTGAACATCTATTTTATCTCCAATTTCAAAGCTATCAGCTTTAATTTCTGATCCAATTGTTATATCTTCAAAATCATCTACTCTGAATTCTCTTAAATGTTTTTTTGGAGCTAGATTTGCTTTTGCAAAATGTCCTTTTTCTGGTTTGTTTATTTTAGATTCTTTTACATCTCCGAATCCTAATTGGATAGCATTATATCCATCTGTTTCAACTGTTTTTACTTGTGCTACTACACAAGGACCAGCTTCAATAACTGTTACTGGAATAACTCTTCCATGTTCATCAAATATTTGTGTCATTCCAACTTTTTTACCTATAATTGTTTTCATTTTTTAAATCCTCCTTAACTATTGGCTGACATATTATATTCATTAATTATTAATGTATATCAGCTTGGTTTTGTTTGATTATTCTTCCTAAATTAAAATAATTTATATATTTCTCATTTTATTAGGAAATTTATTTGAATCTTAAACTAATCAATTTAAGAAATAACTTTTCTTTTGATTTTTCATTTTTGATAATTTCAAATCTGTTTTTGCTTAATTTAATTTGATTTTAATGTTTTAGAAATTATAATTTGATTTCAATATCAACACCTGCAGGTAATTCTACTTTCATTAAAGTATCTACAGTTTTTTGTGTTGGGTAAAGAATATCTATAACTCTTTTATGTGTTCTCATTTCAAATTGTTCTCTTGAATCTTTATGTTTGTGTGGAGAACGTAAAATTGTTATAATCTCCTTTTCTGTTGGTAGTGGAATAGGACCTGAAACTTTTGCTCCTGTTTTTTTAGCAGTATCTACTATTTTTTCAGCAGACTGTTCTAATACTACATGATCATAAGCTTTTAATCTTATTCTAATTTTTTCGCTTGCTACCGCATTTCCTGTTACTGTTGCCATGTAAATTTCCCTCCTTAAAATATTTTTTATTTTGGTCGGAAGTTATAAACGCACCCTGGTGTTTTGTTAAGTTCTAATATTTAAACCCAAGTTTGGCATGATATATCTTGGGATAAGTGCATGACATTCTGACAATAAAAAATATGCTTTTATATTTGGCATTATAATTATAGATTAATTATTTTGCTTCATATATTTTTAAGCATTTTTTATCTTTTGAAAGTCTAAATATTTTAAATAACTTACCGCCTGGTCTAAGCCACGACATACTCCATAAGAGTTCCCTCCAACCTTATTATTTCAAAGGTTGTAGCCACATCTTACTTCATCGCTAATCTTACATGCCTTACTATTATATACTTGTTAGACTGGAAAGTCAATACATTTTTGAAAGGTTTTTCAACTTTTTGTGTTATTATTTAACCCAATAATAAAAAACCTTAGCTAACTTATTTTCAAGTCAACTAAGGTATTTTTTCATTATTATTCTTCAGTTGTTACTGCAGTATCTCCACCAAACAAATTACTATATTGTTCATTTACTTTATTTATAGTTTCTTCATAATTTACTGTTTCTGGTAAACCATAATCAATTCCAAAAGTATCTACTGTTATAGAAGATATTGTAATAGTATTTACATCATCTTCAGTTTCTTCTGAATCACTAGTTTCACCTGATTCACTAGTTTCTTCTGAATCACTAGAAGTTTCATCTGATGATGTTTCTGTTCCAGAAATATCTACTTCTCCACTTTCACTACTATTTTCATCTTCACTTTCTTCCACTCTTGTTGCTGCTATAGCATCTAATACATCCATTCCCTCTACTATTTCACCAAAAGCAGCATAATATCCATCATAACTTTCTAAATCTTCTGTTAATATACAAAAATTACAATTTGCTGAATTATAACCCTCTTCTGTATATCCAAAATAACTATAATCATCTCTTTCCATTGTAACTACACCTTTTTTATGTTTTTTTAAATTATCATAACCATTTACAATGAAATCTCCTTTTATACCATATACATAATCTTCAGCTGGATTTTCTACAATATTAGACAATTTAGCCATTTGCATTGATTCATCACCTAATAATCTATTTGATTCTATAGACATTTTGAAATTTGTATAATATCCATTATTAACTAATTTAACAAAATTAGCTACAGCATTTGGTGCAGATTGTGGATCTAATTCTATTTTTATTGGTTTTTCATAACCCTCAATTTGAATTGTTGCTATAGGATTTTGTGGTTTATATGTTTTTGATTTTACCAAAAGTCCTCCTACTGCTATTATTGCTATTAAGACTAAAATAATTCCTATTCTTAAACATATTTTTTTCATTCGAATTTCCTCCATCTTTTTTAAAATTACCATAAACTTATTATAAACTTATTTCCATAAAAATTACAATACTTTTTTCAATTTTTTTTATATTTAACCATTACTAAAACTTGTAGAGTAGTCAAATTCAATAGTTATGTAATGCAGGAAAATATATTAATATGTAGTGGAGTGCGCAGTTTGGCGCCCCCACCTAACGTCTTCCACAAAACCCAAACGCCAGCAAACGAACGGAATATTAATATATTTTCCTGCATTACATAACTATTGAATTTGACGGCTTACTGCAAAAGCATTAAACAAAAATATTTAACAATTATAACATTAAATTATCAAAAATAAATTGCTCCTGCATTCTTTTCAAAGACTGTTTTATAGTGCGTGCTCTAATTTCTCCAATTCCATCAACATCATCTAACTCTGGAATATCTGCATCCAATATATGTTGAAAAGATTTAAAAGACTTAACCAAATTTTCCACAATATTACCTGGTACTCTTGGTATTTTATTTAAAACTCTATACCCTTTAGTAAATACTCCAACTTCATCATAATTATCAAAATCCTCATATCCTAATAATTTCGCAATTAACTGAGGTTTAGTTAATTCTTCATGAGTTGTAGCTTTTATTTCTTCTAAAATTTGTTCTGGAGTTCTTTTTTTACTTGGCACCATATAATCCTTAATTATTAATAATTCTTCAAGTTCTAAATCTCCAATTAATTCATCTAATTGCAGTTGTAATAACCTACCTTCTTCACCTAATTCATATATTGCTTTTCTAACTTCATCTGCTACTTTCATTACCATTTCAGCTCTTTGAATTGCAATTATTACATTTTCTAATGTAACAATATCATTAAATTCATATTCATTTAATAAACTTAATTTACTATCAAAAACCTTTTTATATTTTTCAACTGTTTGTAATGCTTGGTTTGCTTTAGTTATAACCTTTGATGTATCTTCTAATACATACCTAGAATTTCCTTTAAAAAGTGTTATAATATTTCTTCTTTGTGATACACTTATTACCAGTTCCCCTGTTTGTTTTGCAGTTCTTTCAGCAGTTCTATGGCGTGTACCAGTTTCAGCTGTTGAAATATCTGAAGATGGTATTAATTGTGTATTGGCAAGTAATATTTTCTTCAAATCTGCACTTAAAACTATAGCACCATCCATTTTAGCAAGCTCATATAATTTAGCTGGTGTATAATCAACATTTATGTTAAAACCACCATCTACTATGTCTAGAACTTCTTTTGTATCACCTATAACTATTAAAGCTCCTGTTTTTGCTTTTAATATATTTTCTAAACCTTCACGAATTGGTGTTCCTGGTGCTATTAACTTTAATATATCAACCATTGCATTGTCATCTTTTATTAATGCCAAATTTAAAACCTCCTCTATGTATATAATAGAAATTAGCGTAATCCGAGTGCTTTCATTGCTTCATTGATATTTTTCACACCTATTATATCTAATTTATAGCTCTCTTTCAATAGCTTTTTATTACTTTCTGGAATTATACAAGTTTTAAACCCTAATTTTTCAGCTTCTTTTAATCTTTTATCAATTAAATTTACTGTTCTGATTTCACCTGTAAGTCCAACTTCTCCAATAACAACTACATCTTTAGAAATACTTAAATTTTTAAAACTTGATGCTACTGCAGAAATAATTCCTAAATCTATAGCTGGCTCTGTAATTTTCATTCCACTTACTATATTTACATAAGCATCTTGATTTCCTAAATTAAACCCTGCCTTTTTTTCTAAAACAGCCATCAATAATGTTAATCTATTATAATCTATTCCATTTGCATTTCTTCTAGGCATTCCAAATATACTTGGTGTTGTTAATGCTTGTAATTCTATTAATAATGGTCTTGTTCCCTCCATACTTGCAACTATTACAGAACCTGCTGGATTATCATCTCTTTCTGATATCAAAACTGCTGATGGATTAGTTATTTCTACCATTCCTTCATTTTGCATTTCAAACATTCCTACTTCATTTGTTGAACCAAATCTATTTTTTACACCTCTTAAAATTCTATATGAAAAATATCTTTCTCCTTCTAAATATAAAACTGTATCTACCATATGTTCTAATACTCTTGGTCCTGCTATATTTCCCTCTTTTGTAACATGTCCAATAATTATAGTTGTTATTCCATTTGTTTTACATAATTTCATTATTCTAGCTGTAATTTCTCTTACTTGACTTACTGTTCCAGGTGCTGATGTTATTTCATCTGAATACATTGTTTGAATAGAATCTATAATAACAAGTTTTGGATTCATATCTAAAATAGCTGTTTGAATTATATCCATATCTGTTTCACCAAGAAACATTAAATCATTGTTTTTTATTCCTAATCTATCTGCTCTTATTTTTATTTGTTCAGCTGATTCTTCCCCAGATACATATAATACTTTACCTTCACCTTTTACTTTATCACAAATTTGTAAAATTAAGGTTGATTTACCAATTCCTGGCTCACCACCTAATAATACTAAAGATCCATTTACTAAACCACCACCTAATACTCGGTCTAGTTCATCAAAACCTGATGATATTCTTGTATCTTCTTTACCTATTACTTCATTTAGTTTAAGGGGTTTACAACTCTTTTTTTCTGTAATTGCCATTCCTGATTTATCATTTATTTTACTTAATTTTTCCTCATAAAAACTATTCCATTCATTACATCCTGGGCATTTACCTAACCATTTACTTGATTCATATCCACAATTACTACATACAAATACTGTTTTTATTTTGTTTGACATTTTTTCCTCCTTTTTTATATTTATAAGTAATTTTATATATGTACAAAAAGCTTTAAAAAAGTTTGTGTTCTATAAATTAAATTATTCTACACTTTTTAAGGATTCAATCATATCAATTTTTTTCAAGTTTTTATGAGTAAAAATATTTACTATAATTGTAAATATTGTTGTTATTAATGTTGCATATATATAACTTTGAGTGTTTACATGTCTTACAAACATTAATGTTTCTATTTCACATGTAGTTATTATAAAATGACCTAAATATACACCAAATATTAATCCTAATGCAATTCCTATTATAGTTAATATAATATTTTCCTTTGTTATATAATTATCTACTTCTTTATCATAAAAACCTAATACCTTTAATGTTGCAATTTCTCTTTTTCTTTCACTTATATTTATATTTGATAAATTATACATTACTACAAATGCTAGTATAGCTGCTGAAACTACTAAAATTAAAACAACTGAGTCTAAAGAATCCATCATATCTTTAACAGAATTTATAATATCTTTAGAGGTAGTAATACTAGCTACAGATTCATTATTTAAAATACTTTCATCAAGTTTTTGGCTATTTTCATCAGATAAGTCTTTTGTTGTAACTAATACTACATTTTCTTTATATTCTCCAAAAATTTTTTCATATGTGTTTTTACTTAAATATGCATAATTATTAATATAATTTTCCACTTGTGCTTGAACTTGTAATTTATATTCATTATTTTGTTCATCTTTAAATGATATTTCATTTACTTGTTTTACTTCTAATAATTTGGCAGTTTTTTCACTTAAAATAACTTTATCTTCTTCAACATTTACATTATTATAATTATTATTTATATCATTTAAACTAATAACTTTTTCTAATTCTTTTGGATTATCTGTTACCACTAAATTAATTTCATAATTTTTATCATTATTGTATATTTTTACTGTTTCCATTCTAATTGGAACATAGTCTATTATATTCTCATTTTCTTTTAACTCTTGTTTTAATCCATCATTTCCTTTATCTGATTTTAGAGTTATCATTTTATCATATTTTGATACATTTTCAAATTGATAATTAACTATACTAGAAATAGAATCTTTAAGCCCAAACCCTGCAAGTATTAAAGCAGTACAACCAGCTATTCCAATAATTGTTACAAATACACGAATTTTGTACCTAAACAAATTTCTTATTGTAATCTTATTAGAAAATTTTAAGTGATTCCATATAAAATGAATATGTTCTAATATTGTTCTTTTCCCTGCCTTTTGAGCTTTTGGTCTCATTAATATTGATGGAGTATGTATCAATTCCTTATGTGTTGCAATTATACAAGAACCACAAATACATAAAATTCCTATTAATAAACCTATCATTCCCAAAATAACATTAAATTCTATTATAAAATCTGGAATTGTAAATAACATTTGATATATATTCCATATGATACTAGGAATTAATCTAAAGCCTATTGTCATACCAAGAATTCCACCTATTGTAGTTGCAGATAATGAATATATAATATATTTTATCATTATTCTAAGATTATTAAATCCCAAAGCTTTTAATGTTCCTAATTCTTGCCTATCTTCATCTATCATTCTGGTCATTGAAACTAAACTTACTAATACAGCTATTATATAAAATACTAATGGAAATACATTACCTATTTTTTCTATACTTTGTGTTGCATCAATAAAATCAGTATATCCCTGATTATTAGTTCTATCTGTAATATACCATGTTGGTGTTGTAAGATTTGATTGATCTATATCTTGATTTTGTAATTTTGCTAAATTAATATACTCTCCATATACTTCATTAAATCTAGCATCTTGTCTATCTTGTTTTATTTCATCAATCTTATTTTTCGTTGTTTCTATTAATTCTTTGTATTCATTTGTACTTGTTGTTAAATTTTTTGCATTTTGTACTGTTAGATATATAGAATTATAATAGTTTTGATTAAATACACTATTTTGAGCATAAGCATAATAATTTATTTGACCTTTTCCTAAATTTGTGTTTCCTCTTTTTCTTGAAAAATATAATGGACTTTGTACTATACCTACTATTTTATATTCCTTTTTTAATAATTCATTATCTTCGAATTTTATTGTATCTCCAATATTTATATGTTCTTCTTCTATAAATTTTTTCTCTACAACTATTTCATCATCTTTTTTTGGTAAATTACCTTCTATTAATGATATTTTATTTATATTATCATTAATTCCTATCATCTTAATTATATATTCTTCTTTATCTGTTTTCATAATAACATCTTTAGAATATATACCTTCTACTTTATCTATATTTTCAATCTCTTTTATTTTATTTATATCATTATCAGTTAACCCTAAAGTAGAAACAATCTCTATATCATATACATCATTTTTATCTAAATATGTATCTAATGTTTTTAACATATCTGGAGATGTAGCTTGTATTCCTGCAAAAAAACCAACACCTAATAATGCCATACACATTAGTGAAATAAATCTTTTATATGTACTTTTTATTTTTCTAAAACTACTTGTTAATATTCTATTTTTTTTCATTACCATTCAATCTCCTCTACTTCTTTAGGATTTTCATTTATGATAATATCTTCTACTTCACCATTTTTAAATTTAACAATTTTATCTGCCATTTCTGCTATACTACTATTATGTGTAACAATAACCACTGTCATTTTTTCATTTTTACAGGTATCTTGTAATAGTTTTAAAATTTGTTTTCCTGTTTTGTAATCTAATGCTCCTGTTGGTTCATCACAAAGTAATAATTTAGGATTTTTGGCAATTGCTCTTGCTATTGCTACTCTTTGTTGTTCACCTCCAGATAATTGTGATGGGAAATTATCTTTTCTATTACTTAATCCAACTTTATCTAATATCTCTTTTGGTTCTAAATAATCATCACATAATTGTACTGCTATTTCTACATTTTCAAGTGCTGTTAAATTTTGTATTAAATTATAAAATTGAAACACAAATCCTATATCTTTTCTTCTGTATTCTATTAACCCCCTTCCTTTAAGTTTTGTTATATCTTTTTTATCTATTATCAGTTTTCCAGATGTTGCTGTATCCATTCCACCTAATATATTAAGAGTAGTTGTTTTACCAGCTCCACTTGGTCCTAGAATACAAACTAATTCTCCTTTTTCTATATTAAAACTTGCTTTTTTTAGTGCATTTATTTCTATTTCTCCCATTTTATAGATTTTACTTATATCTTTGAACTCTATATATGCCATTTATATTTCCTCCTTGTATTTGTTTAATACTAGTAATTTTTTGTGCTTATATATTTTTTTTCTTGTTTTTATAATCTCCATTTGTATCATCATTTTTCTTCTTAGTTTTAGTATGTTCTTCACCACATATATCATGTGTTATATTATTCCTCTTAAAATATTCAATATAAGTATCATTACAACTGCTATTAGCAATTTTCCCTGTTTCTCTACAAATTTCTACTTGTTCAACAGAATCACACACATCAAAATCTGCTTTAATTAAATCTTTATGTATATTATTCATGACATTTGACCAAATTTGAGTAGCCATAGAATCTGCCCCTTCATTAATTGTTTCATTATAGTCAAACCCAAACCATGTTGCTGCTGTATAATATTTAGTAAATCCACATAGCCATTTATCATAATTATCATTTGTAGTTCCTGTTTTAGCTGCAACCTCAAAACCATCTATTTTGCATGTTTTTGCAGTACCTTTTTCACCTTCTACAGGTTGAGTTAATAATTCTTTTAATACATATGCTGTATCTTCTGAATACACAACTTTATTCTTTTGTTTTGGCTCAATAATTACATTTCCATTTGCATCTTCAATTTTTGTGTAAAAAATTGGTTCTATATACACACCATCATTTGCAATTGTTGCATATGCAGCAGCCATTTCTAGTGGACTTATGCCTTTTTCTAGGCCTCCTAAAGCCAAACTTAAATTATTATCTCCTTCTGTTAAAGTAGTTATTCCTTGGTTTTTTAAATATTTTATAGATTTTTTTGTACCCAATTCTTCCATCATTTTTACAAAAGGTATATTTTGCGAAGATTCTACAGCTCTTCTTACTGTAATTTTTCCAAGCTCATTTTCACAATCTTCTGGAGTATAATTTCCATCAAATGTTGTTAATGTATCATTATATATAGTTAATGGAGTTATAATATCTTCTTCTAATGCAGGGCCTAAAACTGCTATTGGTTTTATTGCAGAACCTGTTTGTCTTAGTGCTTGTGTTGCTCTATTAAATCCTCTTGAAGTATCTTTTTCACCTAATCCTCCAACACATGCTACAACTTGTCCATTTGTATGGTCAATTATAACCATAGCAGCCTGAGTTGTTGCTTCTTTATTTATTGTTGATTTTAACATATATTTATCTTTTTTGCACTCATTTTCTGTTTTTTCTTGAATATCTGAATCTTGTGTACTATATATTGTTAAACCTGCCCAATATAAATAATTTGTTGCAAAAGTTTTAGACATATTTTTTTCTTTTTCCAAATCTGAAATCACTCTTGAGATAGTAGCATCTGCCATATATGAATATACTGCATCACCATCAGGCTTAACATCTCCTTTTTTAAAACTTAATCCATTTTCAACTTCTTCTATGGCATCTCTGTATTCAGATTTTTTTATATATCCTTCTTCTAACATAACATTTAATACAGTTTCAGTTCTATCTTTAATTTCTTCTGAATTATCTATTTCATCATAAAAAGGATTATATGAATTTGGTGAATGATTAATTCCAGCTAAATAGGCACATTCTGCTAAATCTAGGTCTGTAACATTTTTATCAAAATAATATTCAGCTCCCATTTCAACTCCATAAACATTAGGTGCAACATAAATTATGTTCAAATATGCTTCTAAAATTTCATCTTTGGTTAAAACCATTTCTGTTTTAATTGCTTTATCCCATTCATTAATTTTTCTAAATACTGTTGCTTCATTTTCACCTGTTATATTTTTTACTAATTGCTGTGTTATTGTACTTCCACCAAAAGATGATGAACCACCATTTTTAATATATGAAATAGTAGCACCTATAGTTCTTTTTAAATTTATCCCATTATGCTTATAGAAATTTTTATCTTCTATTGATACATATGCATTTATTAAATCTTCTGGTATTTCATCTAAACTTACCTTTTTATGAATTCTTTGTTCTCCCAAAACTGCAATTTCATTTCCTGTTGAATCTAATATTATTGAATTTTCACAAACTAGAATATCTTTAATTATTTTATTCCATTTATATAGTGAAATTAAAAACATTACTAATATAATTATTAATATAATTACTATACAAATAATTATTCTTTTTTTCAACTTTTTTCTTTTTAATTTTTTTTCTACATCAATTACCTGTAAACTAACTTCTTTTGGAAGAGTATTATTTGTTAATTCATTATTATTCTCACCCTTTTCTTTTTTATTTATTTTTCTTTTGTTCTTTTTTAATTTTACATTATTCTCCTTTTTTTTATTATTATTTTTTTTTTTTTTATTTTCTTTTTTTTTTTGCTTTTCTTTTAATCTTTTGCGGACTTTTTCTTTGTTAATTTTCTCTTTAATTTTCAAATTTTTCAGTCCTTTCATTTAAATTGCTTTTCTATTATATCACAAATTAAAAAAAAAAAATAGCACAGAACTATAAAATTTCCATGCTAATTATCACTATTCAACACTTCTCACATAACCAAACTTTGCAGAGTAGTCAAATTCAATAGTTATGTAATGCTTTTGCAGCATTAATTGCCTCTTTTACAGCTTGTTCAGGTGTTGTAACTTCAATACATTTCAATCTTTTTCTTTCATCTATATATGTATTTGAAACCTTTTTAGCCCAACCTGAAAAATTTGAAACAGTTATTATAGGAATACCTGCTTGATATGCAATTGCCATTTCTGTTAAAGTACCTGAACCTCCTCCAATTGCAATAATTACATCACAAGATAAAACTAAAGTAAATTCTCTTCCACCACCAATGCCTAATCCACATGGAATAAGTACATCTGGTTTAAAATCCCCATAAATTTCTTTATCTTTTCCACCTGTTATTCCTACTGTTAATCCTCCATTTTTATTAGCTTCTATTGCCGCATTTGTTGATAATGAGCTATATTCTTTTTCAGCTCCATATACTAAAATATTATTACTATTTGCAATTAACTCTCCTAATTTTTTTGCAAAATTCAAAGCTTCTTCACTATAATCTAAATCAGCGGCAGAACCCATTATTCCTATCTGGATTTTTTTCATCATACATCAATCCTCTCCTTAAAATATTTACTATTCTATCATTACCTTTTGTATTAATTATTCTTTCTGGTAAATTTTTAATATAAATTTCTTTACCAGTTAAACTTTCAATCTGATTCCATAAAAACATTGACCTTAATAAACAACCATTTGAGAAAAAGACTACATATTCATCTGGAATTGATGCTCTTTCTTTAGGGTCTCCAAATGGTGTAAAATATGGTGCTTTACAAATTCTTCCTGTACTATCAAGTTCTGACATTCCTGATTGAACAATACCAAAATAAAAATCTCTTTCACATATTTGATCTATTACATCTTTTCCTAATAAACAACCACACTTTAATCCTTTTTTTGTTGTTTCATTAAAATATTTATATGATTCTTCTGTAGAAATACATGCCCTTATTCCTTCAACACCTATTCCATTTTCTTTGAATTGTTTTATTATATTTCTTAAAACTTCTCCAGAAAAAACAACATCATCAAATAATAAAATTTCTTGTTGTCCTTTTTTCTTTAAATCCTCTGAAATGCGTTTTATCTGTTCACTAACAGGAACTTTATCATTTTCCTTTCTTGGTACTAAATCTTTTGATCCGCTTCATTCTTGTACAATCTAAATAATATATATCATTATCATTATTATCAGAATCATATAAATAAATTTTATCTAATGATACTATTGGAATATTCTCTGAATCTTGTAGAACTTCTTGTACATATTTTTCCATTTCTTCTTCACTTATAATTTCTACATTATTTTTAAATATTCTATTTACATCTTTTCTAAAATCAGCTCTTAAAATTTCTATGTCTTCTTCACTTGGTAATTTCATTCCATTTTGCTCATAATTAAAATCTAAAGCATTTTTTCCATTTAAAATTCTTACAATATCATTACTAAATACTATTCCCTTATCTATTATTCTCACTTTATATCACCTCTTAATCTTATATAATATTAATTTTTTATTTTTTGTTATATATAATAACTAATAATTTTCTTTTATAATTTTAATTGCTTCATCTAATGAAACTTCAGACTGTTCTCCAGTTTCCATATTTTTTATTGAAACTGTATTATTTTTTATTTCATCTTCACCAATAATAATAATATATGGAATATTTAACCTACTTGCATATTTAAATTGATTTTTTATTTTAGCTTTATCTGTATATATTTGAGTATTTATATCATTTGTTCTTAATTTAGTAGCTATTTCTATACTTTTTGAAAAATCATCTATCATTGAAACAATCATTACTTTAGATATTGAACGATTTCCTGCTTGTATTATTTTATTATCATTTAATTGGAAAAATAATCTTGTAAGTCCTATTGAAATTCCTACACCAGGCATTTTTTTGTCTGTATAATATTCAGATAAATTATCATATCTTCCTCCTGAACACACACTTCCTAATTGTCTATATTTATTTAAAAATGTTTCATATACTGTTCCAGTATAGTAATCTAATCCTCTTGCTATTGTTAAATCAATTTTATAATTTTCTGCTGGAACTCCAAATAATTTTATATTATTTGTAACTTCATCTAATTCATTTATTCCCAAAATAAATAATTCATTATCTATATTCATATTTCTTAAAGATTTTATTGTTTCTTCAACATTTCCTGAAATAGAAATAAAATTAATAATAGTTTCTATTTTGTCTTTTTCCAATCCTAATTCTTTCATTTCTTTAATAACATTTTCTTTACCAATTTTATCTATTTTATCAATTATTCTTAATATATCTATAGATTGATTTTTAAGGTCTAAATATTCAAATAATCCATTTAATATTTTTCTATTATTTATACTAATTGTAAAATCATCAAAACCTAATTGTGTAAATGTATTATATATTACACTTGGTAATTCTGCATCATTTATTAAACTTAGTTCATTTTCACCAATTATATCTATATCACATTGATAAAATTCACGAAATCTTCCTCTTTGAGCTTTTTCTCCTCTATATACTTTTCCTATTTGATATCTTCTAAATGGAAATGTTAAATTAGGATAATATTCAGTAACATATTTTGCAAGTGGTACTGTTAAATCAAACCTTAAAGATAAGTCTGATTCTCCTTTATTAAATCTATAAATTTGTTTTTCTGTTTCTCCACCTGCTTTTGCTAATAATACTTCTGATGATTCTATAATAGGTGTATCTAATGGTAAAAATCCGAATTTCTCATATGTTTTTTTAATTTTCTCTTTCATTTCATTAAATAATATTTGTTCATTTGGTAATAATTCCATAAAACCAGGTAATGTTTTTGGTAATACTTTTTCATTCATAATAATTCCTCCTCTAAATTTATAATATTAAAAAAAGACTATGTAAGTTTTATATAACCTACATAGCCTTTTTATTATAGCATTGTAGGCACGAATATTAACACTCGTACCTACGCATATAACTACGCAATACAAGTGCTCCTACAATGATGATGTAATTCAATATTTATTATATATATATTCATAATAACAACCTTCTTTTTTAGTATATTAAATATCAATGTCAACTTTATGTGACTATTTCTATATTACCACCTTTTTAATACCTTTGTCAACACTTTTTTGATTTTTTTAAAATTTATCCATTTTTCTTACTATTTAACACTTCTCAAACAACCAACTTCTGTAGAGTAGTCAAATTCAATAGTTATGTAATGCTTTTGCAGGAGGCAGTCAAAAAATCCAAGATAAGTATGGC
>CANPWE010000009.1 GCA_947581895.1 uncultured Clostridia bacterium
GCGCTTTGTACTCCATTGTTAATATATTTATCCCTTTTACATAACTATTGAATTTGACTACTCTACAAAATTTTGTTGTGTGAAAAGTATTAAATATTTTCATAGTATAAGAAAAAATGTATTGAAAAAAAAACACAAATGTTATATACTATAAATACATGTGCTCATAGCTCAACAGGATAGAGCAGTCGCCTCCTAAGAGTTTCCTAAACTCTAGGCGAAGAACATTGGAAAGCCTTATATAATAAGGAATGGATAGATTTTAATGATAGAAAAGTGTCGCAAAAATGTCGCGAATTTCTGTCCCTATCTTTAAAAAAATCATTACAATTTTAAAAAATTCGATTCATTTTAATAATTATATGTTAAAATGAATATATGTCCTCGTAGCTCAGCTTGGATAGAGCGCGGTCCTCCTAAGACCGGTCTAGCGGTGGTTCGAGTCCACTCGGGGACACCATTTATTTAATTTTTCACATTTTCTTTTGCTTTGCAAATGAAAGTGTGTTTTTTTTATATAAATAATTGTTAGGAGTTAGTTTTATGTTTTTATTAGGTTTAACGCTAGGACTTGTATTAGGTGCTAATATAAGTCTTTTTTTATATGCAATTTTATTAACTGGAAAAGAATCAGATGAGGCTTTGGAAAGGAGGAATTTAAAATGATCTTAGCGAGTTTATTATCAAGTAGTAGTTTTATTATGACTAATAAAATTATGATTAAAGCTGTAGGAACAGATGCAGCAATAATACTTGGAGAATTGTGTTCTGAATATAATTATTGGGAACAAAGAAATGAATTAGTAGGTGGAAAATGGTTCTATTCTACAAGAGAAAATATTGAAGATAATACTGGATTATCAGAACATAAGCAAAGAATAGCAATTAACAAACTTTTAAATTTGAAATTAATAGAAACTAAAAAAATGGGAATACCTTGTAAAACATATTATAAATTAAATGAATTAAATATTCTAAATTGTTATAGAAATACACAAGAAAACTTGCTGAAAAGCCCTAAAAATCCAGTAGTCGAAAAATTAGACAACAAGGAATTGAATAATTCAACAACAAGTGATGAGAAAATTGAACCACAAGATATTGAAAATTTCGACACAAATAATAATAAAAATAATAATAATAAAAATCACACACACGAGCCTTCGCCGATTGAAGAAAAAAAGGAATATGCTACACAAGTACAAATGACAGAAAAAGAATATCAGGATTTAGTTGATACCTATGGCGAAGATATGTCAAAACAACTAATTGAACAATTAAGTCTTTATAAACAAGCTAAAGGCAAGAATTATGAAAGTGATTATGCAGCTATACTTTATTGGGTTACTGAAAGATTACGAGAATTAGAAAAAAAGGATGCAAATTATAAAGATTTCAAGGAAAGAAAAGATAAAAAATCAAATACAAAACCAAATTTTCAGCAGAGGGATTATCCCCCTGATTTTTTTGATTCTTTATATTGCAATTAATGATTGGAGGAAAAAAATTATATGAAAAATTTAATGAAAAAATATTATGAATTAGATGAGGATGTTAAGGATGATTTAGAGTTATTATATACTTATCAAACTTTAATGTCTATATTAAATGAACATGAGAATTTAAAAATTAATAAAATTGGAGATTTAGAGAAATTAATGCACATTATACAAAAATGTATGATTGTAACAGATTATTCTTTAGACTATATTATTACAAATATACTTGAAGTTTTAGAAGTACAAGATACATCAATTAAGGATTTATATGATTTAGAAATAGATGATTTGCTTGAAATTTTATTTACGCAGGATGAAGAATTTGACAATGATGAAGATTGTAATGATGAAGAAATACCAGATAATGAAGATAACAAGCAAGAAATTGTTGCAGAATTTTCTTTTGAAGGCTATTATTGTATATTTTGTCAAAATAAAGATAAATATTTATTAATTATAACAAAAGGCAAATATTCTGGTGTAATAGTTTTAGATAGTATTAGTGAAATATTTGATGGAACTTTTCAAAGAAAGTTATCAGAGTTAAAGTTACATGATTGATTTTACAACATCTAATACTTATAAAAAAATTGAATATTATTTATACAATTATGATTTCATTGATGCTAAAGTTAGTAATTTAAAAAATGAAATATCAGATTCAGAATATAATCAAAACTACACTAGATGGATAAAAAATAAGAGTAGTAGCCTAGAAGATTTAGTAATAAAAAATATGGATATAGAAAGAAAAATTCTAAAACTTAATAAATGGAAAATGCTAATTGATAATATGCTAAAAGAATTTGGACAGAAAAATCAATTGTATTATAACTTTATCCATTTAAAATATTTTATTAAATTAAATTCTTCTGAAATTGAAGAAAAATTAAATTTAAGTTTAAAAGAGCAAAAAGATATACAAGCAAAAATTTTGCAGTATATCTTTTTACTTGCAATAAAAAATAATATGCTAAAGGAGGTGAATATTTAGAAAATGTGCAAAGGAAGGAGTTGAAGTATAGTTATTAAGAATTTTTTATGAAAGGAAAGTGAGTTCTATGGAAAGAACAATTACTGTAGATATTTCAGAGGAAAATGAAAATGTTTACATTGCAGAGGATAATTCCTCAGGAGCATCCTATCCAGTTGATTTTTCAAAAGGCAAAGAAAAAATTATTGATGATGTAAAGAAAGCATTTGAAACATATTTAATTTCTTATTTGAATTATGAAATTAAAGATGAAAAGGAAAATGACTATGAAATGTAATAAGATATTAGGAATAATATTAATTCTTTTTTTTCTCATAGTCTTTTTTTCATGCTCGTATTTTCTTTTAAAAGGCTTTCTTGAATTAAAAGAAAGTAATGAAGATATAGAAGAATTAATTGAGGATGCAATTGAAATAATTACAGAAACAAAAGATGAAGATATAAAAACAGCTATTGATTGGGATTATTTAAAATCTACAAATCAAGATATTATTGGGTGGATAGATATAGAAGGTACAAATATCAATTATCCTATTTTAAAAGATAACGATAACCTTTATTATTTAAAACATTCCTATAACAAAAAATATAATAGCAATGGTTCTATATTTACACTAGATAATAAACCATTTGAAATTGAAGAAACACTAATCTACGGACATAATATGCGAAATAAGTCAATGTTTTCTCAGTTGGGAAATTATCTGGATAAAGACTTTTTATATTCTCATAGAAATATAAAGATTTATACACCAAATCAAAATTATATTTGTGAAGTTTTTAGTTGTTATTCTATTGGAATAGAAACTGAAAACAATAATATAAAGAATTTAGATTTCAATGAAAAAATAGAATATTACAAAAGTGCTAGTAAATATAAATTGGATGCTACAGATAAAATAAATAAAATAATAAAGTTATCTACTTGTTCTTATATAAATGCAAGGACACATCCTACAAACCAGAGGTACTATATTATTGCGAATCTTATTCCTACAGAATAAAAACGGAGGTATTATGAAGAAAAAAGATTTATATGATATTGCTCTTGATGAAATACATTTACAAGATAAAAGGCGACAAGATGAAAGAGATCAGGAGGCAAAAAGAAAAAATGAAGGTGAAAAAGAATCCCCTACTTATGAATATTAGGAAGGAGTTTATATGTTAAAGAAAATATTAAATAGAATTCAAAGATTAGAACAACAAAAACAAATTAAGGTTGATAAACAATCTCAAATACAGGTAGAAATTGATGAAATTGATGTCAAACTAAAAAAATTATATACTTTTAAAAGGGATTATGAAAAACTGGAAAACAACTCTACAGAATACTTAAATAACATGAAGTGAAAAAATTGTGGAAAAAGGGCTGACTTTTTTTGAAATTCACGCTATTATTATAGTAAGAGGTGTAAAATGAAAAAAGTCATTATAACAATTATAATTTCAATATTATCTGTATGTGGTATTGGAGGATTCAAGATTGTAAATAATCAATCCAAAGAAAATTCTATAAGCAATTTACCAGAAGTTCAAATACAAAACACTACAGATGAGAATTTAATAAATGAGGAAATTGTTATCCCTATAGAAGATGAGGAAAATAAAACTTCTGTAATTGAAGAAAGTCCATCATCAGAACCAGAACAAGAAGGTTCTAAAGAGGAGAAAGTAATAATTCCAGAAAAAAGTGAAACAAATAAAAATATTTCAAAACCTAAAACATTAAATAGTGCAGCTAGTGATAAAAATACTACATCTCCAAAACAAGATGTAAATAATGATAAATCTACTACTGAATCTAAAGATACAGCTAAAAGTTCAGATAGTGATAGTGTAAAATCAAATAATAATTCTTCTGCTACTCCATCTACTCCAAAGACTACTTCTCAGACAGAAACTAAAAAAGATGAAACTCCAAAAGAAGATAAACCAAAAAATGAAACACCAGTAAGATGTACCAATAATCATAATCATGGAATGGATGTAGGAAATTCAGGACAATGGTTTTCTTCCAAAAATGATGCTATTGCATACTATAATAATCAAATAGCACATTGGGGAAATTTATGGGAAACAGACCAAATAGATGATGCTACATATTATAAAAACTGTCCTAAAGGTTATGAAATATGGTCGTGTATGTATTGTTCTAAATGGACTATAAACTTTTATTATAGATAAAACAATTAAAGTCAAGATATAGTGTCTTGGCTTTTTATAATGAGCAAGTTAATAGCTTGTTTTTTTTTATAAAAAAATTAATGTAAAGGAGAATTTAAAAGTGAATAATATTAAAAAAATAAATTTAAACAGAAAAATAGTTGCTATACTATTAATTTTATTTACTCTAATAAGTAATGCAAGTCCTATCTTTGCAGCATCTGGAACTGGCTCATGGGTAGCAGGTCAATTCGCCTCTTTTATCCATACAACAGATAATCCTAATACAAAATATGGTGTATTACTTAGAAGGTTAGTAAATGCAAGTACAAATGAATCAAGAACAGTATTCTGTTCACAACATGGAGTAGATATTGATACAGGAGTAATAAACAAAGGAAGATATTATACTCCTACAAATGCAACAGTTAAGAAATGCTGTAAAATAGCATATTTTGGTTGGTATGATGTATATGGCGATTATGTAGTAAATGGAGGAACTTCTGATGATACTAAACTAAGATATGTTTTGACACAACAATATATATGGGAAACTCTTGGGCAAAGTAATGCAACATTTGTCAAAGAAAGCCACCAAAACGATTATGTAGCATTTAAAAAAGAAATTAATAATAAAATATCTAATATGGAGAAAACACCTAGTTTTGATTCTACTACGATAGAATTAAATGTGGGTGATTCTTATACTGCATCAGACAGTAATGGAGTTTTATCTGATTATAATAGTATTGATAAAACAGTAAATGGAATTAGATTTCAACATTCTAAAGGTGAAAATACTTTAAGAATAACAGTAAGTCAAGATTGCAATATTGAAAGTTTAAAAGTAACAGATGCAACAACTTTGGCTTGGGGATTAATAAAAGATGGTACAGAAGATCATGATACAACAGTATATTTTGAATTTGAAGATGATGCACAAGAACAATTATATGCTTTACATTATAACGATCCAGTAACAATGGCATTTTCTTTAAAACTTAATTTATTTGGAAAATTAGAATTATCTAAATTAAATACAAATAATGATTTAATTGATGGTGCTATATTCAATGTTACAGGTCCAAACAATTACAATAAAGATGTAACAGTTTCTAATGGAAAAATTGTTTTAGAACAATTAACAAAAGGTACTTATTATATAAAAGAAAAATCAGTACCAAATGGATATTTAATTGATACTAGAACTTATCAAGTAGAAGTAAAACCAAATGAAACATCAAAACAAGCAATAACAGATTCAGAACCAACTGGAAAAATTTTAATATATAAAGTAAGTGAAAATAATGACAAAGTTGGTGGTGCAAAATTCACGATTACTGCAGCAGAAGATATTAAGAATGTCGCAGGAACAAAAACATTTTATACAAAGAATCAAGAAGTGGCTAAAATAACATCTGCAAATGGCACAGGAGTTGCTCAAATTGATGGATTACCTATGGGAAAATACTATGTAAAAGAATTTGAAGCACCAAATGGCTATTTACTAAATACCAATACTTATACTGCAAATTTAGTTTATAAAGATTCTACCACACCAGTAGTTGAATTAAAAATTGAAGGTGTTGTAAATAACGAACCAACTGGAAAAATCTTAATATATAAAGTAAGTGAAAATAATGACAAAGTTGGTGGTGCAATATTTTCAATAACTGCAGCAGAAGATATTAAGAATGTCGCAGGAACAAAAACATTCTATACAAAGAATCAAGAAGTTGCTAAAATAACATCTGCAAATGGTACAGGAATTGCTCAACTTGATGGATTACCTATGGGAAAATATAATGTAAAAGAAATTCAAGCACCAGATGGGTATTTATTAAATACAAATACTTATACTGCAAACTTAGTGTATAAAGACCAAAATACTCCTGTAATTGAAATAAAAATAGAAGGAGTTATAAATAACGAACCAACTGGAACTATTACAATTATAAAGAAAGATAGTGAAACAGGTTCGATAGCACAAGGTGATGCAACACTTGAAAATGCTGTATATAAAGTATATGCAAATGAAGATATATACAATGTCGCTAAGTCTAAGAAATTCTTTTCTAAGGGTGATTTGGTTGCTACAAGAACAACTGATAAATCTGGAAATACAACAGATGTCGCAGAATTACCTCTAGGAAAATATATTGTAAAAGAAGAAACTGCTCCTATTGGCTATTTACTTGATACAAAGGTTTATGAAGTTAATTTACTATATAAAGATCAGCATACTAAAGTAATTACTGGAAATGCAAATAGTACAGATAAAGTTAAGAAAATGGGAGTTCATATTTTTAAATCTGGTATAAAAGTTAATTCTGGAGAAACTCCTGGATTAGCAGGTGCAGAATTTACAATTAAATTAAAAAGTGCTGTTGAAAAGGCATACGCAGAAGGTTACACTTATGAAGAAATATGGAATGGCATTGATGAGTATGGAAATACTGTTTCTGTAGATAATTCAAAAGTTGCAAAGGCTCAAACTATTGCCCCAACCTATGAATCTATTGTAACAGATGAAAATGGAAATGCTTATACACAAAACAAATTACCTTATGGAACTTATATTGTAAAAGAAACAAAAACACCAAAAGATTATGAAAGTGCTACTGATTTTACTTTCTCTATTTCACAAGATGAATCTGAAATTCAAGATGTGGCAAAAAAAGTTAAGCATTTGGTAGTAAATAATGAACAACTAGAAACATATATAAAACTAATCAAAAAAGATTTAAAAACTGAAAAAGTAGTATCTTTAACAAATGCTACATTCCAGATTAAAGCAACAAGAGATATTTATGACAGAGCTACAGGAAAAATCCTTTATAAAAAAGGTGAAGTTATAACACAAAAAATCGGAAGTACAACATATAATTCATTTACTACAAATGCAAAAAATATGGTCGTTCCTGCAAATAGTTTTACTAATAAAGTTGATTTAATTGGTTCTGTAGTAACACCTTTAAAACTTGAAGTAGGAAGTTATGAAATCACAGAAATAAAAATTCCAAATGGATTTTTACAACTTGAAAAGCCTGTTACTTTTAAAGTAGAAGGATTAAGAGATTATGACACAGATCAGGATGGAGATTATATAAAAGAAATAGTTATAAAGAATGAAAAACCTACTGGAACTCTTGTTATAGATAAGACTATAGCATTAAGAGAAAATGTAGATACATCTCTTATTGATACAAGTGATTTAAGTGGAATTCAATTCAAATTTTCTGCTAAAGAGGATGTAATTGATCCGGCAGATGGAAGTATAATTTATGAAAAGGGCCAAGAAATCAAAGTATATATCTTAGATAAAAATGGTGATTTAAAAATTGAAAATATCCCTATGGGAACTTATGAAATTCAAGAAGTAAAAACACTAGATGGATTAGTATTGAATGACACAAAATACGAAATTAAATTTACTCAAAAAGATACAGTTACAAAAGTTTATACTGAAACTAGAAATATAGTTAATGACACTACTTTAACAGAAATATCTAAACAAGATATTACTGGTGATAAAGAATTAGAAGGTGCAAAACTACAAGTAATTGATTCAAAAGGCAAAGTTATTGATGAGTGGACTTCTACAGATAAACCACATACTATTGAAGGTTTAATAGTTGGAAATGAATATACTTTAAGAGAAACTATTGCACCAAATGGATTTGTTAAAGCTACAGATATTAAATTTAAAATAGAAAATACTACTGAAACTCATAAAGTAAAAATGATTGATAAAGTAGTTGAAATGACTAAAGTTGATATTGGTGGCGAAGAATTAGAAGGTGCAAAAATCCAAGTATTTGATAAAGAAAACAATTTAGTAGATGAATGGGTATCTTCTAAAGAACCTCATAAAATAAATGGATTAACAGAAAACGAAACATACAAATTACACGAGGAAGTTGCAATTGAGGGTTATGTAAAAGCTACAGATGTTGAGTTTACAGTTACAGAAGATAAAGAAACACAGAAATTGCAAATGATTGACAAAATGGTTGAAATGACAAAATCTGATATTGGAGGAAATGAAGTTGAAGGTGCTGAAATGTCTGTAACAGATGAGAATGGTGAAGTAGTTGATAGTTGGATTTCAACAAAAGAACCACATCACATTTCTGGATTAGAAGAAGGAAAAACTTATGTACTTCACGAATTAGTTGCACCAGATGGATATGTAAAAGCTACAGATGTAGAATTCACAGTTACAGAGGACAAAGAAACTCATAAAGTAAAAATGATTGACAAAATAGTTGAAATGTCTAAAGTGGATATTGGTGGCGAAGAATTGGAAGGTGCAAAAATCCAAGTATTTGACAAAGATAATAACTTAGTAGATGAATGGATTTCTTCTAAAGAGCCTCATAAGATAAGTGGATTAACTGAAAATGAATCTTATAAATTGCACGAGGAAGTAGCAATTGAGGGATATGTAAAAGCTACTGATATAGAGTTTACAGTTACAGAAGATAAGGAAACTCAAAAGCTACAGATGATTGACAAAATAGTTGAAATGACTAAAGTTGATATTGGTGGTAAGGAATTAGAGGGTGCAAAAATCCAGGTATTTGACAAAGATAATAACCTAGTAGATGAATGGGTATCTTCTAAAGAACCACATAAAATAAATGGATTAGTTGAAAACGAAAGATATAAACTACACGAGGAGGTAGCAATTGAGGGATATGTAAAAGCTACAGATGTAGAATATACAGTTACAGAAGATAAAGAAACACAAAAGCTACAAATGATTGATAAAATAGTTCAAGTTACTAAAACTGATTTAACTAATGGTGAAGAATTAGAAGGTGCTGAATTAGTTGTTACAGATGAGGATGGAAATGTTATTGATGAATGGACTTCAACAAAAGAACCACATCATATTTCTAGATTAGAGGAAAATAAGACCTACACACTAACAGAGAAAACTGCACCTTATGGATATGAAACTACTGAAAGCATCACATTCACAGTTACAGAAGATAAGGAAACACAATTTATAGAAATGAAAGATATGCCTATTCTTAAAACTATAAGAATTATAAAGGCAGATAGTTCTACTAAAGAAGTAATAAAAGATAATTTCAAATTTGGAATCTATGAAGATGCAGAATGTACTAAACTTATTAAAGAAGTAAAATCAAATAAAGAAGATGGTACTGTTACATTTGAAGATTTGAGATTTGGAACATACTATATCAAAGAATCAAAACAACCTCATGGCTACCAATTATCAGATAAAGTTCTAAAACTAGAAATTAATGATAAAGGTGTATTCATTGATAATACTGAAATAGAAGAAAAAGATGATATTTATAGCTTTACTTTCTATAATGACTTAATTCCAAAAGTTCAAACTGGTAATGAAATGAGTTATATATTACTAGCAACACTTATGGGATTATCATTAATTGGTATAACTACAGGAGTTGTAGTATTAAAAAGAAAAAATAGAAAAGATAGATAGTATTTGAGTGGGTACTCCCCACTCTTTCTTTTCTTTTAAAGGAGGGATTTTTATACGAACAAAAATTATTTTTAGTTTTGATGATTTGAAAAATATTATATCTTCAAATACAGAAATTGGAACATCTTATTTGATATTGGATGAGCCTTATTTTGAAGATGTTGAAAGACAAGAAAAAGCTATGAGAGATATATTTATAGAAATAAGTAAAATTATTGGACCTATGAATATTGTAAAACACATTAGCTTTAAAACAAAAGATAAATATACTACTAAACAAATCAATGACTTAATTAAGATATTAAGACAAAATACAAATATCTTAGTTACTTTATTTAATGCAAAAACTAGGATATGTAATATTTTGTTTATAAGTAATAAAGAAGATTATTTATTAAAACAGCATATTAGAGAATTCTTGAATTTGGAGGTGGCTTTAAATGACAAAATCTGATGTTAGAATTGTTACAAGTATTAATGGTTTAGAAAAATTAAAAGAATATATAAATAATTATATAAAAGAACATCCGTATAATAGAGAATTAACGAATATTTTAGACAATCCTGATCTGAAATATGAAAGTAATAGACAATGTTATTTAGGATGGAATAATTATAATTGGAACGAATATTCAAATGCAAATGTAGAATTAGTTATGAATGGGTTATTTGAATTAGCTGATAATAATTATTCATATAGATTTTATAGACTTGGTGAAGAAAAAGATGAGTATGAAGAATATTCATATAATTCTACATTAGAAGGTGAAGAAGATTTAGAATATCCTAATATAACAAGACAATTTGATGATAGATATATATGTGATGTTCTACACAGAGAAAAATCAAATGATTTATTAAGTAAAGAAGATTTTGAATATTAGCAATTGGAGGTGATGCTATATTGCAATCTACAAATATTATATTAATTATTCAAAATGAAGGTATTAACTTCATTGAACAGTTTGCAAAAGAAGAATCAGAAGAATATATTTTAGATATTTTAAATAAAGCTACAAATAGAATTAATTTAAGTAGCATTACTTATATTTCTTGGAATGAGGCTACTAAAGATGAAATAGATGCAATTGAAGATATTTCTCTAAAAATTGAAAAAGAAGATTATTCATATTCTCTTTATATTGAAAGCCCTCATTTAGATAAACCTTACAATGCACATAATACAAATTATTTTGGAAAATATGTATTTGTACCTTCTGCAAATGGAGCTAAGATAATAGCAGATGATAGTCGCTTATTATCTAACTATTTGAATTATGCTGATGATAAAAATTCAAAGGAGATTGACTATGAGTGATGTATATGAGGAAATATTAAGTAGTTCCAATATTCAAACAATATTAGAACACTATGGATTAAATATATCTAAAAATAAATGCCTCTGCCCTTTTCATAATGACACTAATCCATCTATGAGTATTCATACAGGAAAAGGAATTGCACATTGTTTCTCTTGTGGAGCTGGTGGAAATGCTGTTTCTTTCATACAAAAATATGAAAGCGAAATAAATAATAATCCTATATCTTTTCGAGATGCAATGCAGAAAGCAATTGATATACAAGGATTAAATATAACTCTTTCCTCTAGCAATTATACTCCACTAACAGAAGAACAAAAGCTATTTCAAAGGCAAACTGGCATATTAAGAGATGTATTGAATCTTAATGAAAGAAATCTTAAACTTAATAACCTTGAAAGTAAAAAAGCATTTGATTATTTGAAAAATAGACACATATCTTTAAATACAATAAATTCTTTTCATATTGGGTATGCTCCAAATAATAAAACATATATTACTGAAACATTAAGTAAAAAATATGAAACAAAGGATTTAGTAGATTTAGGTATTTCAAAAATAGATGAGCAAGGTAATATTTTAGATGTCTTTAATGAAAGAATAACCATACCTATTTTTGATGAGAATGGAAATCCTGTCGGTTTTGGAGCAAGGACAATAAATAATGCTATCAAACCAAAATATTTGAATACAAAGGCAAATAAATTGTTCAATAAAAGTAATTTATTATTTAATTTTCATCAAGCTAAATCTTATGCAAGAAATGATGAAATTATAATTGTTGAAGGTTATATGGATGTTATAAGTGCTAAAGAAATGAAAATGGATAATGTAGTCGGAACAATGGGAACTGCCTTAACAAAAGAACATATTGAAATGTTAAAAAAATTGAAGTGTGATATTATACTTTGCTTGGATAATGATGAGCCTGGCAAAGATGCTATGGCGAGAATTATTCCAGAATTACAAAAAGCAAAATTAAAAGTAGATGTTATAGATATTTCAAAACTTGGTAATTATAAAGACTTCGGCGATTTGCAAATTGCAGGAATGTCAAGAGAAAAAATATATCAAGCTAAAATATCGGCATTTACTTTTTTAATGCAACAAAACTATATTAAAAATAATGAATTAACAGTAGAAAATATCCACAATATATACAATAAAATGTGGAAAGATGGTCTTATAAAAGACACAAAAGATATTTTAAATTTTAAGGAATATGTTATGCAGAATACAAATTTTAAAGATAATGAAATTGAAAATATAATCAATCCGAAAAAGATTGATAAACCAAAAGAAAATGTTATTGATAGATATAAGGATGTTTTATTTTATTCCTACATAAAGGAATTAATAAAAAATTATGCTATCAAGCATGAAGATACTATTTTATTAAAGTATGTTGAATTAGATAAGCTACAATCAAGTTTTTTAATGGATTCTTTAAATAATACAGAGTTTTTGAAAGATGGTGAATTAACTATCAATATTGGTGGTTATATTCGAGATTTTCTTTTTAAGTCAGAAGATTATATAAATTTCAAAAATAATAAAGTATTTATTTTAGATAATTTATTAAATAATGTGAAAACTTTTGATAATCAAGGTAAAGAAGTTAATCTGAAACTTACTATGGAACAAAAAGAAATAGTTATTAAGCAATACAATGAAAGTTTTGATGTTTCAATTAGAGAATATATTGAAAATCATCCAGAAGAATTTGAAGAAATGTTTATTGCGACAAATAGTGAACAATTTAAAAAATTATTTCCTAAAACCTATGAAGAAAATATGAGAGATTCCTCTATAAGTAATTTTAAAAATACTGGAAATATGGGAGTAATTAAATATGCCGCAGCATTTTCAAATGATATAAAAGACAAACTGGATAGAAAATATGTAAATAATGACACATTCAAAACATTATTAGTATTTAATAATAATAAAAATATTTTAGGATTAACAGTTGATAATATCAAGAAAGAATCTACAGAAAAAGAGATTGAACAAACTAAAGAAAAAGCTATAGTAAAAGAAGAAAATAAGAAAAAGACAAGTTCTATATTTATAAATTTATCCGGGAAAGAAAGAGAATCTTATCGAGGAATATATCTTCCAGTAGATGAGCAAAATCAAATATTTATACCTAAAACACTTTATAAAAAGAATGATAAGAAACTTGAAATACTAAATAGCGAATCTAATAATGCAAGAATGAGTGAATATAAAATAGACAATAACGAACAAAAAATGAAATTCTTTTCTAAACTAAGTTTAGAGGACTTTTATCATAAATACCTTAATCTATATGAATTTCAAATGGAAAAAGAGGTGATGGCTTAATGCAGGCAAGTAATAAATCAGATGCTACACAAGTTTATGAGGGTGCTGTAAAATCATCAAGAACTACTACAAAAGGGGCTTTTAAATATTTATTAAAACCACTTACTATATTTGGCTATCATTACTTTGTAGAAGGAATCCGTGCTGTGCAAAAAGATGGGCCAACAAAGGAATTAGAAAAATTAACTAATTTGTCTTATGATGAAACTATTAGAGTAATGGAAAAATGCCAAAGGGATGGTATCAGAGTAGTTGCTAGTGAAAGAAAACTAGATTCTGATAATAGTGAATTTGGTAAGAAAAAATCCATGTATCAACAAAAAAGAATTACAAAATATGCTCGTAGAATAAAAACAATGAGTAATTTTAAATCAAATCATCCTACAATTGCCAAATATATTGGATTAAATAAATTAATGAAAATTGCTGAACATAAACAGAATGAACAAGTTGAAAAACATAAAGAAAAGCACTTTAATATTTATTTTAACAAATCAAAAGCAGCATATATGGGTGATAGAATTGCTGATATTTTAGAATACAGGATGGGAGTATCTAAAAAATTATTCGATAAAGATGTAAAAGATGCAATTGAAGAAATTAGAGAAAAAGGAATGAATCTAAATTCTCAACAATTAAGGAATTTTTCAGAGAAATTCAAACTACACGAAATGGGTGAAGTTGAAATTGAAGATTTTACAAATGATTATTGTATTCACGAAGTACCATTTGCATCATTTATGAATATTGAAGATGAATTAGAGAGTAACAATATTCCTTATGGTGTAAAAGTTATTACAAATGAGGATGATGAAAAAATTGCACATATATACTTTGAGAATAAGCATTTAGAAAGATATAATGAATTAGGATTTAATACTGTAGGTCAAATCCATGTTTATGGAAAAGATAATAAAAATCTACAATGGAATATCAAATCAAAAGATGAAATTATATCTTTTACTACAAAAACAGGTGAGCAGGAAAAAGAAACATACAAAATATTGTCTGGGAAAGATTATATTATGAAAAGACAAGAAAATGAGTGCCTTTGGACAGTTTTAAAAGCTGATTTAAAAGAACTCGCAGAAAAAGAAAAAAAAAGAGATGTAGTGGGTGAAGATTTAGAAAGATTACACACTTTTGAAGAATTAGAAAAATCTGTAGATAACTCCCCTACTATTTCTGAAAATATAAAAAATATCGAAGTTAATTTCGACAATGATATTGAAAAAGAAGTAGGTGATTAAAATAGATAAATTATCTGAAATAGCTTATTTTAATATTGGAAATACCGAATATTATGAAGGTTATCATATAAAGGGTAAAACTTGGAATGGATGGGCTATGCCTTACTTTGAAAAGAAAATTGCAGATTTAATAAAGCATAATTTTTCATCAAGAGATTTTCAAATAGTTTATGATAAATATACTGATTGCTATATTTGTAAAACTATTGAAAATGACAAAGTTTCACAAGTTGATATTGCAGAGAAAAAAGTTATAAATACTAAAGATGGCGAAAAACAAGTATATGACTTTGGCTCTATAGGATGGACTTGGGATTCATATACTCTTGATGAGGCAAAAGAACAATATAATGCTAATATTATAAAGAATAGTAATGAAAAAGAAAATTTAATTGATTTAGATTATTAATTATAAAAATAAAAAGGATGGTGATGCCTATAATATGCTCGTAAAGAAAGAGAAAAAAAGGTCAATTATACTCTTGATTATAGTATTTATAATTATATTTTACTATATGATGAGAGTAACAACATTAGTCAGTAGCAATGATGGTAATTGGAATTTTGATTTCTTTACAATTGCTCTTAATGAATTATATAAGATAAACACTCCACTAGATATTCAAGGGAAAAACCTTTTAATATCTGGTGGGGTGTCTTTTTTTGTTTTTATGGTTTATGAAACATATAGACTACAAAACAAAAGAAATGTGCAAGAAAATACTTATGGTTCTGCTGAATGGAGAACTCCAAAAGATATTATTAAAAAGAGAGATAAAAACTTTGAAAATAATATGATTCTTACACAAACCGAACTAATTTCAAGGAATATGAAAATTAGTGGTATGAATCGCCATGTAATTTTGCTTGGTAGGCCGGGCACTCGGAAAATCTCGTTATTATTTTAAGCCTAATCTACTTAATGCAAATGGAAATTCTATAATCGTAACTGATCCGAAAGCCGAACTCCTTAGAGATTGTGGCTATTCACTAAAACAAAAAGGATATACCATTAAAGTTTTAAATTTGGATGATAAAACTACATCAAATCATTATAATCCTTTAGTTTATATTAAAGAATTAAAAACTTTTGATGAAGTATTAGAAGATACATCACCTCATCATAAAATACAAGAGGATGATGTTATGACTTTAATTAATACTTTAATGGCTAATACTAAAAGCGAAAATATAGAAAATACAAGTGGAGATCCTTTCTGGGAAAAATCAGAAATGATTTTCCTACAATCCCTATTTTACTATGTTATAAGACACTATGATAAGAGGCATCAAAATTTTACAGAGATATTGAAATTGATTCGTTTAAGTAATCCAGATGCTACAGGTGTTTCTCAATTAGATAGATTATTTGATAAATGGGCAAAACAAGAACCAGATGCTATTCGGTGTCAAACAATACAAGCATTTTAAAGTAGCAGCATCTGCTCCAAAAATGATGAGTACAATCATTATGGTAGCAACAGCAAGGCTTGCAGCCTTTAACATTAAAGAAGTGGCTAACTTAACTGATACTGATGATATGGAACTAGACAGAATTGGTATGCCTACAGATGATAATTCACCTTTATTGAAAGAAATAAATGAATCTACTGGAAAAAATATAAAGAATGGTAAAATTGCCTATTTCATAGTAACAAAGCCTAGTGATGGAACTTTTAACTTTCTTGCGAGTATATTCTACACACAAGTCTTTGCAATGATTGATGAAAATGCAAAAAGATGTGGTGGAAGTCTTGCAAATCCACTTGAAATATATATGGATGAGTGGGCACAGTTAGGTGAAATTCCTAGATTTGTCGAAGAATTAGCTTATTTAAGAGGCTTGAATGTAGGCATTACAGTAGGGTTACAATCACTATCTCAATTAAAGAAAAAATATAAAGATAGTTGGGAATCCGTTTTAGATTGCTGTGATACTACATTATTTTTAGGCAGTAATTCAAAGGAAACTTTGGAATATATTGTTGCTCTACTTCGGTAAAAAAACATGGTATAAAAAATCTACTGGAAGAACATTCTCAAAACAAGGTTCTAGTAGTACAAATTGGGATATAGTTCGGCAGAGAATTAGCAACATTAGATGAGTTGTCAAAGATGCCTAAAGGTAATTGTATTCTTATAATTTCTACAGTAGGAGCATTTTATTCTAAACTGTATAACTTAAAAGAACATCCAAATTATTCACAATTATATGAGCCTTGGGGTAATAATAAAGAGAAATTATATAATCATAAAAAAGAGCTAGAATATCAAGAAAATTCTGATTACAGATTGCTTTTTGATTCTGGATTATCTTATGCAAAACCTATTGAAAAATTAAAAATAGAAAATGTAGATGAGAAAGAATTAAAGGCTTTAATGCGATCTGGTGTTATCCAGTTCGAGGATTTAAAAACAAATAATTAAATATTTAAGAGGTAATCTTTTGAGAGGTTATCTCTTTTAAGTTTAGGAGGATTTATGAAAATATTAAAAAATAATAAAACATTAAATAAGATTAAAGAAAAATTAACTGTTTTAAGTGCTACTATTACAGGCACATTTATTTTAGCAAGTTCAAGGGTTTATGCTGATTCTAATACTGGTTCTATTGATTCATTCATAAACTTTGCTTGTGATTGGCTAACTAAAATTGGTGGAGTAATCGCCTTAGTTGGTGGTGTAATGTTTGCTTTGGGATGGCAAAGAGAAGATGCCGAAGGAAAATCTCGTGGGTTAATGACTTTAATGGCAGGTTTTATGTTAGTAGCAATTGCACAATCTAAAAACTTATTTGGACTATAGAAAAAGGAGGAAATTAATTGGATGCACTAATTAGAATTCTCTATAGTTTCAAATTTACTGTTTTTGGGGTTGAGTTAGATAGTGGAAATCTAATTGGTTCAGTACAAAAACTAACTAACTTTTCTAGTGTTCAAACAATAAATATTTGGAGCATTGGAAGGGTTGTCAATGATTGTATTGTTCCAGTAGCTTTAAGTTTATTAATACTTTTCTTTATGATTAATTTGATAAAAAAATCAATGGAAGTTGAAAGAATTAGTTGGGAAAGAGTTGTAATGGCTTTTGTATCATTTCTATTATTGAAATACTTAATACAAAATGGCTACTCCTTCCTCTCTACTATTATGAATATTGTAAATGATATATTTATTTCCGTTACAAATGCTATAAGCAATGGAAATACAAGCATTAATATTGCAGATACTTTAATAGATGCTGTTCCTAGTGGATTTGTTGATAAAATAATGACTTACGGATTATATTTGATACTATTTATTCCTTTTATGACTACAATAGTACAAATATTAACACAAATCTTTTTAAGAGTTGTAAAACTTATCCTTTGTTTTGCTTTTGCTCCAATACCTATTGCTCTTTCTGTAGATGATGATGGTAGAGGAAAAGCAATACAATACTTCTTATTCTCTGCAAGTGTAGGAATAGAGGCAGTTATTATTTATATAGCAACAAATATTTATGCTATTGGATTGGCAGGTTTAAGTAGTACATTAGGTTCTACAAATGCTATTTCTACAATAGTAGCAATACTATTTTTAAATGGTATGTATCTAGCAGTAATACAATATGCAAGTCAATTCGCCGAAAGATTAACAGGAGGTCATTAGATTATGGATAATATAGAAATAACAGTTTTTGATGAAATAAATGATTACAAAGAAAAAATATATTTCTTTAATTTTAGGCAATGGATATTTGCAATTATAATTGTAGGATTAGTTGTTCCTACTTATATTCTTTTAAAAGATAGAATTGGTGATGAAATTACAAGTTATATAGTTATTGCAATTGCAGGTGTTTTTGGATTTATAGGATTTGTAAAAATTCACGAACTACCAGCAGAGAAAATACTTCCATATTGGGCCAGACATTATTTCTTTTTTGCAAAACCTATTCATTATATGACAGATAAAGAATATGAGGAATTGCATCAAAAGAAAAATAAAAAGCAATCAAAAACTAAAACCAAAAATAAAAAAGAAAAGCTATCTAAAGCCGAAATTAAGGAATTAAAAGCTAAACAAAAACAAGAAAAGTCATTGAAAAAAGCTAATAAAAAAAATAAGAAAAATAAAGCAGAAAAACCAGAAAACAATGCTACTGAAACTATTGAGAAAAATGAAAATAGTGAAAGTGAATTAGCAGAAAAACTTTCTAAATTAACTAAAGAACAAAGAGATGTTCTTTTTAAATTGCTAGAAAGGTGATATTTATGAAATTAACTAAATGGGAACGATATTTCCTAAATTATTATATGAATAATTATAAAGCAAAATGGATGCAAGTTTATCATAACAAGCATCCGTTTTTTGCTACTACAGTTGATTTTTTTACAATTTATAAAAGACATCTTAAAAAACAGCCACAAACTGGCGAACTAACATATACAAATATGTTTAATACACTTATTGAAGGAGAATGGTATTTTATTCCCCATCTCCTAGAAAATGACAAGGAGGAATGATATTATAAAAACAAAAAAACAGAAAAATACTAAGCCTAAAAAAGAAGGCTTTTTTAGTAGATTAATTAAAAAACACAAACAAAATAAAATTGCTAAACCTCATACTACTTCTCAAATTATGAGAATGTTTTTTAAAGATTTTAATGAAAATAATTCAATAATGCAGTTGGATGATTTACATTACTCTGTATGTTTTGAGTATCAAGATATTTCCTTCTCTAAAGCTAATTATGATGAGCAAGAAAGTATCTTTTTAAAATGGGTGGAGTATCTTCACTCATTTAATTTTAACGACCATATACAAGTAATGTGTGCAGCTACACCAGTTAAAACACAAGATTATAAAAAGAATTTTATATATTCATCTGAAAGAACAAATCCAAATGAATCTAAAATTGCAAATGAATTCAATAATCTTATCGAAACTTGTATTGGTAATAAAGATGAAGTATTATGCGAAACAAGACAAATTACTATAACTACAAAAGCTGAAAGTATGAAAGAGGCACAAGATATATTCTTTCAATATCAATTGCGAACAGAAGAAAAATTCAAGGAACTAAAATCAAAAATACGAAGGGTTACAATTCAAGAAAGATTAGAACTTTTATACAATATGTTTCATACTACTCTTTTAAAAGATGATGGTATAACAAATATTGTAGAATATGCTAAAAACAATAATTTAAGTGTTTATGATGTTATTGCTCCAAAAGAAGATGTTTCTTTAAGAGAAAAAAACTATATAAACATTGGTGATAAGAAATTTATTAGAGTATTGTATGTTAGCAAATTGCCTAAATCTATAACTCCTCGCTTTTATAATAGAATAACCACAATTGAAAATAGCAATATTATAACTACTTTAAATATAACTCCTACTGATCCGGCAAAAGTTATTAGAAAAGTAAATAAAAAAATTAGTGGTATGAAAACGGAAAGGCTTGAAAAAATCAAGAAAGCTAATAAAAATAATTATAGTTATGAGGCTGTAAAAGATGAAAAATTAGAAGATTCAATAAGAGATGCACAGGCTTTAAGAGATGCTTTGCAAAAGAAAAAACAAAAGTTATTTACGAATAATATTTTAATATGTATTCAAGCAAATACTCTGGAGGAACTTGATAAGACCACAAAAGTTATTAAAAGTATTGGAAATGAACATCTAATTTCAATATACAATTTAGATTGGCAACAATTAGAGGGAATTCAAAATACTTTGTCATTTGGTTGGAATAATCTACAAATGCAAAGGTCCTTAACATCAGAATCTACTGCTACAAATGTGCCTTTTAATACAAAAGATATAATGCACGAAAATTCAATTTATTATGGTGTGAATCTTGTTTCTAAAAATCCAGTATTTTGCGATAGAAAGAAATTATTAAATGGTAATGGTTGTGTTCTTGCTACATCTGGAGCAGGTAAATCTTTCTCTATAAAAACAATAATAGAGCAAGTTCTACTTCGTTATCCACAAGATGAAATTTGTGTTATAGATGCACAAGGAGAATATTATCCTTTAATTCAAGCATTTAATGGGCAAACATTAAATATAAGCACAAATACCAATACTCATATAAATCCATTCGACAGTTCTTTGCAATATACTAAAGACAGTTCTGAGGCAATAAAAGAAAAGTCAGAATTCGTACTTGCTTTTATTGAGTCTATTGTTACTGGATTGACAGGTGAACAAAAAACACTTATAGATCGTTGTACTAATAATATTTATGAAGAATATCAATTACACAATTATAATAAGCAATATGAACCAGATTTTAAGAAGTTTTATGATGAATTATTAAGGCAGCCAGAGGAGGAGGCGAAAAACCTTGCTCTTATTATTGAAAGATATGTTTTAGGGGGTATGGATATATTCGCAAATAAAACTGATATCCAAATAAAAAATCGTTTTATATCTTTTGATATATCAGATTTGCCTAATTCAATTCAAACAACAGGCTATCTTGTAGTTCTTGAACACATTATGAATAGATTAAAGAGAAATAAAACTTTAGGAAAACATACTTGGATATTTATTGATGAGTTCCATATTTTACTTGCAAATCAATATTCTGCTGATTATATCGCAAAAATATATAAAACTGGAAGGAAAGAAAATGCTATTCCTACAGTAATAACTCAAAATATTGCTGATGTATTAAAAAGTGAGCAAGGTTGTAAAATACTTTCTAACTCTGAATTTGCAATGATTTTAAAACAGAAACCTCTGGATTTACCAGCTATCTGCAAGATATTTGATATAAGTGATGAGGAGGCTCGTTATGTAATAGATTCTCCTGTAGGTCAAGGACTTGTAGTCTATGGTGAGGATAAAGTTGCATTTAGAAATCAAGTGTCTAAAGAATCATATATTTATAAATTAAATCAAACCTCTAATATGCAACAACAACGAGCAGCATAGGAGGTTTTTTCTATGGAAGGTCAAAACAATAGTAAAGATGTGGCAAAATCACTAAACACTTATACAGATAGCATGAATAAAGGAACTAATCTTTTACTTGATGGAGCAAATCAAATAAATAAATGGTATGCAGAACAATTAAGTAAAATTTCAGAGGGTGAAGTTCCAGATAGTAGGCTTGAAACGAATGTAGATAATACAATTCCTACAGATGAAGTAGAAAACAATAATTTTACAAGTAAGATTGAAACTAAAGTTGAAGAATATAATGAAATTCAAACTGATAATTTTAAAAATAAAAAAGTTATTAATTTGAATAATACCAATAGACTTAAAACACAAGTAATTTCAAATGATGATGTTTCAATGGATGAAATATCTGTAGATGAAGAAATAATAACAGAGGATGAATATTCAGTAAAAAAACCATCATCATTAAGTACAAAAGTTGCTAAAGTGTCTAAAGGAATATCTACAACAATAAAAGGTGTTAAGATGGTTAATAATGCTACAAACAAAATTGTCAAAACTGGAAAAACACTTAATACTGCAATGAATGAAGGTGGATTAAAAAGTTTTGAAAATAGTTCTAGTAGAATTATGACAAAACCAGTTAAAAAGGTTGCTAACAAGGTTACAAGTAAAGCTACAAATAAAATTGCTAAGGCTAGTAAAAAAGTAGTAAAGAAAAGTGGTAAAAAGATTGTAAAAGGTACAACACAAGCACTAACTAAAATGATTAAATTATTAGCAAAATTAGTAGCTGATGCAGTAAAAATAATATTATCAATGCTCCCTTCTATTGCACCAGTTATCATTATTCTTTTAATTATAGTTGCTTTCTGTAGCTTTTTTGGTATTGGAATGAGTGAAGATACTAAAAAGAATTATGAAAATTATATGATAACTACACAAGATGACTATGATAAGGAAACTGTAGCTTATTATAATGAGGGCAAGGTAGTTGATGGTTCTGTAGATGGAAAAGGTATGATAAATTGGAGAGCACCTCTTTCAGTTATTCAAATGCTTAATGGTGATTTAACTTTTGATGATGCAGAAAAGGAATTACTAAATAAATTCAAAGATGCAGGATTATATGAGAAAATTAGTGAAGTTGAATATACTGTAGAAAAAGAAAAAGTTGAAACTGATGCAGATGGAAACGAAACTAAAACCACAGAAACAGTTACAGAAAAGAAAAAAGTAATAACATATTCTTCACTAGATGACTATATAAATTGGTGTAATAGCAATTTCGGTGTAATTAATAATTACAAAAGGAAAAAGAAAATAGATTATGATTCTCACCAGACAGCTTTTACAGATGATGAAGTAGAACAAATTAAATTACTATATAAATCAAATTCTTTCTTTGATTTGTTTAGTGGTGAATTTAAAGAAAAATATGCTTATTTATCTGTAAGTATTGGAGATGAGCAATTACAAGCAATATATGATGAATTTCTAAAAAATGTAGGTAAAAGGTATTTAATGGATCATAGCAATCTTAAATATGATGAATGTATGGATTATTATGATTGTTCAAGTTGGGTTATCCATTGTTTAGCACATACTGGAATAAAAGTAATACCAAATACTGGGGCACAAGGAATTTATAGTCAGCATTGCAATCCTATAAGTGAAAGTGATAGACAAGCAGGAGATTTAATTTTCTTGAAAGATACTTACGATACTGGAACTCCTGGTGGTATATCCCATGTCGGTATTTATATGGGAGAATTAACCATAAATGGAGATACTGATGAATGGATAATTGACACAGGTGGCAATCCAAAAGGTGTAAAATTATCAAAATATAAGAATGGATGGTGGAATGGTAGTCATTTCTACGGATTTGGCAGACTAAAACAATGAAACATTTATTGAAATTTATATTAAATTGTATGTTTTTCGTACAAATGCTATTATTAGCCATTTGTTTTGAAAAAATGATATTGAGAATGAGTATTGTAATTTTTACATACTTGTTCTCTTTTTTTAACTTTATAAAAATAGAAAGGAAACCGAATAATGTATAAGAATAAGAAATTTATTTTTGCGATTATTGTAATTATACTTTTAACCATATTTTCTGTTGGTATAATTTATTCTAAAACACAAAAAAACATTGATGTAAATAATGATATACAAAGCGAAGAAAATATTGAAGTTCCAGAGGTAGAAAATGTGATTGAAGATGAAATACAAAATACTACAGAATATGAAAATATTGAAGAATCTAGTATAAACGAAGATTCAAAAGAAGATGTAAAAAAGGAAATTACACAAACTGAAAAGACTACAAAAGTTGAAGTTACTGAAAAAACAACGAAAGTCGAAGTTAAAGAAACTCCTCAAAAAGTTCAAAGTATATCATCAAGTTATGATGAGAATTCTTTTAAAGATGGATATTTAAAGAAATATCCCTGTTTTGGAGATAAATATGCTACTTTAATTGTTAATAAAATAGGCATCAATGCACCAATATACTTTGGTGCTACAGATGAGATTTTATTAAAGGGTGTAGCACACGATAGTGGCTCTTACTTTCCTGGCGAAGGTGGAGCTATTATTATGTGCGAACATAACTATATGAATAATTTTAAAAGATTAGGAGAATTAAAAAACGGAGATATTATTGAAGTTAAAACATCTTATGGCGATTTTTATTATAAGCTATATAAATCTCAAACAGTTTTAGAAACTGAACCAGAAAAATTGCCAATACAAAAAGATGAAGAAATACTAATGATATATACTTGCTATCCTTTCAATAGCAAAGGACATACAGAGTATAGATATGTAATTTATGCTAAGAAAATATAAGGAATAAGTATTTCTATGCTTATTTCTTTTTTACTTATGAGAAAAGAGGTTAAAATTGGATAATGTAGATTTTTATTTGAATGATCTGAAAACAAAATTTAATAAAATTAATCCTACAGAATATTATCTTTCCTACTCTGGTGGAAAAGATAGTCATTTGCTATATTGGTTTATTAAAGAATATGCAAAAATTGATGGTATTAAAATAGTTGGTATGAATACTTATATGGAACATCCAGAAATCCTAAAAAGAATATATAAGAATTGTGATATAGTCCTTCTCCCCTCACTAAAACCATTTGAAATAAAAGAAATGTATGGAATACCATGTTTTAGTAAAAATCAAGATGATTTTATTGATAGATACCAAAGAGGCTGTAGGAGAGATTATTTATTAGATAGAATATACGGAAAAAAATTTATTGGCAAAGATGGAAAAGAACATTTTTCTGCCTACAATTTAAGTAAAAAAGCAAGAGAATTGCTATCGTCTGGAAATCTGCATAAAGTAAGTCCAAAATGTTGCAAATATTTAAAGAAAGAGCCGGCAGCAAGATTTGAAAAAGAAACTGGCTTAAAAGCAATATTAGGAGTTAGAAATGCAGAAGGAATTATTAGACAATCTAAATATACAAGTTGTTTTACAAAAACAATGAATTTTACTCCTTTATGGGATTTAGATGATGAGTTAGAAAAACAAATATATAAAAAATATAATATTGAAATTCCACAAATTTATAATTATGTCTGTAGAACTGGATGTATGGGATGCCCTTATGGAAGTTATAAACACGATACAGAAAAAGAACTACAGTTATTAAGTGAAAGTCAAAAAAAATTTGTATGTGAATATTTTAAGGAAAGCTATGAAGTATTAGGGATAAATACTAATAAAAAAGTAGCTTAGTTAGAGGTGATGCTATTGGATAATACAATACAAATGAATCTATTTGAATATTTTATGGATGAAGAACAATTTTCAATAAAAGATGCTACAAATCTTGTGAAGAATGTAAAAGAAATGCAAGTCAATAACGAATCTATAAGGGCTCGTATTTATGAAGGTGTTGAAAAAGGTATTTTTAAGAAAATATCCAGAGGAGTTTATAAGGTTACTAGCCAAATAAAAGGCAGAGAGAATACTTGCCTTCTTGTAAATGGAGATGGCAGAGATTTGTCAATGATAAAAGATAAATCTATTGATGGAATAATAACTGATCATCCTTACGATTTACAAAAGGCTCTTACTGGTGGAAATAGAAAATTTGCTACATTTGAATTATTCAGGTATGAAAGTAAAGACTTCAAGGAAAAGCAAAGAGTTTTAAAAGATGGTGCTTTTCTTGTTGAATTTCTCCCAGAAGAATCAGAAGTCAATTTTGATTATTTGTATGAAATCAAGAAAATGGCACAAGATAATGGATTTAAGTATTTTGCAAAAGTAGCATGGAAAAAAGGAAATTTTATTTCAAATACTGGTAGAAAAAGCAAAAATATTGAAGATGTTATGATTTTCTCGAATGGTGAACCTCGAAATTTAAAACTTGATGCAAAGAAAAATCTTGCAATTGCTAAAGAACACAATTTAGATGTAAAAGGTTTATCTTCTTATGAAGTTAGAGATTTATTACAAGAACATAATTTAGATGTTTGCTATATGAAAGGTACAAATGGGATGCTACCTACAGCTTTTGACTACCAACCTAAAAATACGAAAGATAAAATTATGGAGGCAGAAAAGCCAGTAGAATTAATAGAAGAAATAATTGAATATATTTCTAAGCCTTATGAAACCTTACTAGACCAATATGCAGGAAGTGGAAATTTTGTAATAGCTTGTTATAACAAGGAACGAAACAGTATAGCAATTGAGAAAAATGATGAAATGTTTGAGAAAATGAAAAATAACATTGAAAATAATTTATGTGTTAGTTTTACTGAAATAGAAGTAGAAGATGAAATAGATTATTAAATTTAAGGAGAGTTTATGACAGAAATAGAAATTAAAAAATTAAGAAAAGAAAATTCTAGATTTGAAAATGGAATTCCTTGCAAATTAACAAAAGAACAAGAACAATTGCACAGGGAATTAGATTGCAGAGAGATGATTAATAGTTGTTTATGTTATAGTACAGACTTTATAAATTCACATTATAAAGATGATTATATAAAAGACTTAGGAGAACAAAGAGTAATAGAACTTTATAATGAACAAAAGAAGGATTTTGAAAAAGCAATTGTTATTCATGATGTGGGCCAAGATGGCGAAGGAAATTCATATAATTCAATCCAATGGGAAGATGAATTAGAAATAAGTTAAAATGGAGGACAAAAACAATGAATGAAAAAATCGCAGTAAAATCTGGATATTATTTTTTATTGTTCGATAAAAATAAAGTTCCAGAAACTTTACAAAAATCAAATATTCAAGTAGAGTTAGGAGAAAAAGTATATGATTTATATACTGGAACTAGCTTAGAAGATGAAAGAAAAATTGATGATATGTTTGGAGATAGAATGGGTTATTCAATTTCTGAACACGAAGTATTAGAAAAAGAATTTTAGGATGGGATATTAAGAGAATATCTCTTTTTTTATGCCCTAAGAAAGAAAGGAGTGATTTTTATAGTATTAGAATTTAAAAGTTTTTATAAACAACCTACAGGAAATAATGAATTAAGTAAATGCAAATATCTAACTAGACTAGATACTTATGGATGTGGATGTAGCCATAACTGTAGTTATTGTTATGCAAAATCTTTACTAGATTTTAGAAACTTATGGAATCCATTAAATCCTAGAGTTGCAGATATAAACAAAATCGAAAAAACAATAAATAAAATAGAGCCTGGTACTGTGGTTCGATTAGGAGGAATGACCGATTGTTTCCAAGTATTTGAAAATGCTTATAGAGTTACATATAAGACTATTCAATTACTTAACAATAGAAGAATTCACTATTTGATTGTAACAAAGTCAGATATGGTAGCAAGTGATAAATATTTAGAAATTCTTGATAAAGAATTGGCACATATACAAATTTCAATTACAAGTACAGATGACAAAACAGCTTTAAAATATGAAAAAGCACCTAGTACATCAAGAAGAATTGCAGCAATAGAAAAACTGGATTCTTTAGGATATGATGTTCAATTAAGGCTTTCCCCTTTTATTCCAGAATTAATTGATTTTGATATTCTTAATTCTGTAAATTGCAATCGTATTTTAGTAGAGTTTTTAAGAGTAAATACTTTTATAAAGAGATGGTTTACAGAGATTGACTTTGATAAATATACATTAAAACAAAGTAATTATCTACATCTACCTTTAGAAGAAAAAATCAAGCAAATAGAAAAAATTACTGGCTTTAAGGAATTAACTGTATGTGAAGATGTAACAGAACATTATAATTACTGGCGATATAATGTGAATCCCAATAAGGATGATTGCTGTAATTTACGATTTGAACCACAAGAACTTAGACAAGTTGCTTAATTGGAGGATTAATTATTATGAGTATATTGAATAGTATTCAAAAAATAGAAAGAGAGCAAGCCGAAATCCAAATAAAACTAGATGAGGCTTTAACCGATCTGAATGATTTAAAAGATAAAAAATATAATTTTTGGGATGTCATTAAAGGAACAAAAAGACATGATTCTATTCAACAAAAAGAAACACAAGATTATATTTTTTTATTACAAACACAATTAGATACAAAAGAAAAAGAATTAGATATTATTATGAATTATATAAAAAATGAGAAGGAGGAATTCTATGAGAAAACAATATGATGATTTTACACAAATGAAATTAAAAGATATGTGCAAAAATATAAGTGATATGACTTATACTTATATCGATCCAGACACAGGAAAACCTACAATAGTACCAGCAGCACATTATGAAAAAATATTAAATCAAGTACAAGAAAAATATATGGGAGAAATTACAAGTAGGCAATTTCTTAATATAATGTATAACCAGTTAAATGCTTTAAGAAAAGAAGATGAAAAATATTTTCAACAAGCCTTATTATGTATAGATATGGGAATAAATCCAAAAGATTTAAGAGTAAATGAACAAATTGCAATATCATTGACACATGATTATATGGAAGATAAGCAAAAAAATGAAAAGAAAAACTTTCATTTTTTAAGTCAAGATATAATAGATACTTATAATGAATCAAAGGACAATCCTATAATTCAAGCACAAGCAATTAATATTTCAAATGAACACAATGATTTTGAACAAGAAGATGATATGGATTATGATTATTAAAATTTTAAAATAATTAAAATCAAAAATTTAAGGGTAAAAAATATTAAGCAAGTAATTTGTAATAGTATGCCTCTAAAATCAAAATAAGAGGATTCTGAAACGAATTAGGCTTATTTTTTTATGCTCGAAGGAGGAAAAATGGAGATACAAGATTTTGGAGAAAAAATTGGTGGTGCTAAAAAGGATTTATGGAAAGAAAGAGGTCTTTCTGTAGATGATTTATCATACATGAATGATGCAGAAAAAAACAAATTCATAAAGAAGGATAATGTATGGAAAAAACCAGATTATCAAGAATTAGTTAATAATGGTTTATCCACTAGAGTAGTATATTTTATAAAAACAATAAGAGATGCTACTCCTACTAAACCAGAAATTTATTATATGGATGATGTAGCTGAAAAACAGGAAAATTATATTTCTTTTGTTAGTAAATTAAGGGATTTCGTTATGAATATAAAAAATGATAACGAAATTCTTTCTTTTTATGATAATTTTTTAAGCCAGTATATTATAAAATCTTCATCCAGTTTTAAAGTTAGAATTTCACCAGAAGTTTCTGGGGGTATAAATAATAAATTATTAAAAGCAGCACAAGTAAGGAGATTAAGTGAAATAGATTCTGGAATAAAAAAAACACAGTTTCTATATACAGATGATGAAAAGATATTATCAGGTTTTGATATATATGTTTATGATAATAAAGATATAAAATTTTCAAAAGATTATAGTGGTTCTTCTATGTTAGAAATCCAAATTGGATTTGCAAAAAGATTTATATATCCAAAAAATGAACTTGCTAATCCAGAAAATTGGAAAGAAAATACTATATTTATAACTCGTGGTGGAACTGTTATAAAAAATAATCTTGATAGTATTGATGAGGCTGAAAAATATATATTAGATAATTTTAAATTGAAACAAAAAGAAACACAAAATAGAAAAAAATCATTTAAACCTAAACAATTAGAACATATTGTCAGAGATGGTGAAGATTATAGAAATAATAGAGATATTACTGGCGAAGATATGATGGAAAAATTTAATTTTAAAGGTGGAGAATTTGGAAATTGGTTAAATGAAAAAGATAGGCAAGAATCCTTAAATTATGGATATGATGCACTATTAGATTTAAGCAAAGCATTAAATATTTCACCTACAGATATTTCGTTAGGAAATCGTTTATCAATTGCTTTCGGTTCTCGTGGAAGTGGTAATGCTTTGGCACATTATGAACCAGATAGAGAAGTAATAAATTTAACAAAAATGAAAGGTGCAGGAAGTTTGGCTCACGAATGGGCTCACGCTTTGGATGATATTTTTGGTAAAGAATTAGGCTATAGAGGTTTTCTAACTGAACACTCTCCATCAAAAGTAATAAGAGAATTAATAGATTCTATGAAATATAAAACTGAATGTAATAATAAAACAATTGAAAAACAAACAAAAAGATATGAGGCAAAAATAAATCAATTAAAAAATCATATTAATAGTTTCTTTCCAAAAGAACATCTAACAGAAGAACAAATAAAAATAAAAGATAAATTAATTCAAAATATAATTGATAATTCAGAAACAATTTCTAATGATCTACTTAACTATGTTGGTGGAGGCAGAAAAATAAACCAAGATGTAATTGAATTATCCAATTTAAGAAAAGAAACTGTAGGAAGAATGATACCAAAGGAAGAAAGAGAAAGAATTTGCTATATGCAAAATAGTTTATTTAATACAAAAAATAATATTGGAGAGCCAGAAAAAGTAGATACAGAATTTTATAAAAATTCAAAAACTTTTGATGATTTATATTCTAAAACTTCACACGGATATTGGCAAAGTATAGTAGAAATGTTTGCTCGTTCTTTTGCTTGTTATGTTAAAGATAAATTAAACAATAGAAGTGATTATTTATGTGGGCATGCAGAAATGGATTTGGGGTTAGGTGCAAATGATAACGGAGATATTGAACTTATAAAAGCATTTCCAGAGGGTGAAGAAAGAACTTTAATAAATGAAAAAATTGATAAACTTATTGAAATTTTGAAAGAAAAAGCATTGTTACACGATTGTAGAATACAAGAAATTAATAATGAATTTGATTATGATTACGAGGAGGTATAAAATGCACAGAGGAACTTTTATTGTATTTTTAAAAGATGAAAATGATAAATTAGTAGTGTGGAAATCAACAGAATTTAATGGTGGAATGGGATTAGATAATCATGGTAAAGATGCTTTTGAAAGACTAAAAAAAGTAAAAAAATTGTCTGATTTTAAACAAATGATTATTGATTTTGACAAAGATTTTTTTGATTATAGAGAAAATGAAATGTGCTATTTAGCAGATGAAAAGCATGAACCATATATTGATGAAGATGGAGATGCTTTTTACGATTATGTGCAAGAAAATAATCAATTTGATTTGTTTTATGATACAAGTTATTCATCAAGTAGTAGTTATTATGTAAAAAATTTGTCTGATGAAAATATCCCAATAATATGTAGTAATGGAACTTTTATTATTAAACCGAATCAAATAATTGTTACAGATTATGATGAGTGTATTAATAATATTAAATTTAGTTTTGACAAAGAAATTGATGAAAAATTAGGTATAGAAGAACTAGAAACCATTAATTATATTGAATCAGATGAAGAAAAACAAATTTTAGATAACATTATTAAAACACTTGAAGATTTTGGGTATAGAGTTGATATTATTACGAGAAATGGTGTCAAATGTGGTATGGAGTTTGAAAAATGGACTTCTGGTGGAGTTGATATGATTGAGAATATAGAATTTGAAGATTTTAGAGATTTATATGATATAGATAGTATTCAAAGAGAATTACAAGATATATCAAATAATTTTTCTGTAGATGAAGAAATTGATCTCCACAGAGAAGGTTCTGACTATAGAAAGGCTTTTACAATTGAAGAATCTTTAAAAGATTTTAAAGAATATGAAAAAGATTTAGAGGATTTGGCTACATATTTTTTAGATAAATATGCACGAATTTCTAAAGAAAATGAAAAAAATAAAGATATAGATATTGTTGATGAAATGTTTGACTAAGCATTTAACAATATCTATTTTTTATGGAAAGGGATGAGTTTATGGATAAAAAAGAATTAGATGTAAAAGGTAAAAAAATAACCTTATATGGCAGTAAAACAATAATTGAAAAGGAACAACCAATTATTGAAAATCTTGAACTTACTGGAAACGAAAGTAATGACAGACTTCTATTACAAAAATGTATTGATGAAAACAAATTGAAATCTGATATTTTGTATGATGGAAATACCGTATATCCTTTTGAAAAAATAGTAAAAGCATATAGAAAATTACAAAAAAGTGGCTCTTTAGAGAATCTAACAAATGAAATGTACCACTTCTTTATGTATGCTTGTGGTGATATTGCCCACTATGATTTGGGAGGATTCAAGGCATATTATAACTATTCATTTTTAGAATTAGAAAATACTTTATTAAAAGATAATTGGCTTATGAACACTAGATATAGTGATTTAGACAATATATTTAAAGAATTAAAAATAGGTAAATATTTTGAAGAAAGAGATTATATAAATATTGATAATGTTTCTCTTAATAAATTAAAATCGATTATTAAAAATTGTGGATGGAATATCACACAAGAAAATAATTCTTGGGAATTAGAAAAAGATATAATTCATTCTCAAAAGTATTCTTTTAAAGTAGATGTTTCAAGTAAAAGTGTATCAAATATAGTAAGTCAAATAATGGCTTTAAGTTACAATTTTAATAAGAATGAATATATGGAGTATTTAATTAAAAACAGAGATGAATCAGAAAAAAAATTGAATGTTGCTGATGTTGTAACAGTTGCAAATAATATTGATTCTAGCCTATCAAAACTAGCAAATAAAGTGTTATATGATTGTAGGCTTGAAGCCCAAGAAAATAAAAAGAATATCACACAAAATATCAATCTGCAGCAAGATGATTATGACTACGATATGTGTGGGTAAGGAGGCAATATGGATAGAAAGAAAGCTGTAGTTATTAATTTTTTTAATGAATTATTAGACTTGTATGAATTTGAATTATGGATTGATATAAATTCAAATTCAGAAAATATATTTAGATTAAATGATAGACAAGGAGCAAATTGGAGTGGAATTGAACAAGATGAATTTTCTACTCTAGCAGATATAGTTGAAAGATTAAGTTCGCCACACGAAGATTATATATATAGGTCATTAGAAGAACGAGAGGATGCTAATGAAATTATACCTAAAAATGATTGGGATTTAACAGCAAAAAGGTTTTTAGAAAGCAATACTGTTGCTAAAATATTGTCTGAAATAGATGCTAAAGAATATAAAGAGCTAATGAAACAAAAAGAAAAATTTGAAATAAAAGATATATTAGAAATACTTGATACAGAAGAAAATTTCTGTAAAAGTGTCTGTCAAAAATATGTAAATACAATGTCAAAAGAGATGTTATTAGAAAAAAATGATAAAATTCTTCACATATATATTGAAGATGAGTTTATTGATTTAAAAGAACAAAATCTTATAAATCCAGATAACTATGAACAATATTTAGATGGAAATTTTGAAGTTGAAGAATATAATTTTTATAAAGAATTATATGATTCTGCAATAAAAAATAACATTGCTTATGATCTGAATGATTTAGAATTATTTGATGAAAATAATAACTGGGCCTTTTATATTACATTTGAAGAATTAAAACAAGTAGGATATGGATTTATGGTAAAAGACCATTATCCACTATTAGAAAAGTATGCAATTCCAGAAGATAAACAGTTTGATTTTTATAATCATTTTACATTAGAACAATTAGATGATTTTGAAGATTCATTACAGAAATATTTTATAGAAGGAAGTATTATATATAATCAAAATGATGGAACTTTAGAGGCTAAAGAGCATTATTCTTTTAATAGTGATATTCTTCGATTAGCTTGTGGACTTATAACATATAAAGATTTTATTGATGATTATACAGAACATACCATTTCAAATTTTGACTTGGCACTTCCTAAAGTGATGAGTTATTTTAGAGAAAATGATATTAAAAATCTAATGGATTATGGATGCGATTCAGATGAAGGATTGCATAAATTATCTTCTATGTATAAAGAGTTATTAGATAAATCAAATATACCATATTTTAATGTAAGTACAAGAGATAAAGAAGGCTCTGATGGAAAGTTTATTACAACAATTTCTTTTGATTCTAATACAGAAATTGAATTTGAAACAGAGGCTTGGAATGGCATAAAAGCAGTAACAGAAAATGTATCATCAATATATGAAAACTACAAAACTTTTTACGAAAATTCAATTAAAAATGAGGTGCAAAATGATAGAGAATTTGAATATGATTATAATTAAAAATTTTAATAAAAGTGGAGTAAAAATTGCTCCACTTTTTTCAAAATTCCATAACAAAAAAAATGTCCCTCGGAGAGCAAAATGGGTCTTAGGGATTTTTCCCTAAACAGCGAAAAGGGGGTCTTGACACCAAGCTGGCGAAAAATGGGCAGTAAAAAATGCCATCATTTTTCGGAACAAATGAATTTGTTCTATTGTATTAAATTTCGCTACGCTAATTTTAATACTTTTATATAGGTGATTAATATGAGTGCTAATAATTTAGATGATATATTTTTATCATATAAGAAGATTCTAAAAAGATTAAAACTATTAGGAATAAAAACTAAAAATGGAAATGAGATTACACATAAAGATTTAAGATATGCAATTAAAATTATGGAGAAAAAACATCCTAGTTGTAGATGGAAAAGTGAGAAATTAAGAAGTAAAAGATATTATATTTTAATTGAGGGATTTTATTGGCTATTGTATGTATATTTTCAATATGAAAAAAGTCAAATAGATGCTGATATAGATTTCTTTTTATTGAGAATAAAACAATATCAAGAAGAATTAAAAGTACAAGATAAGGATTTATTTACAAAAGATATGTCAATGAATGAATTAGTAAATTTCTTTCAAAGAAAATATAGAACTATTGAAAAAGCAGTTATAAAAATGTTAAAGGCTACAGATGAAAATTATAGATATATTGAAAACGGAGAATTTATTATTTCAAAAGAAGGTATTAAATGGCTTTGTGAAAATTGTTTTAAACAAAAATATTTGGAACTTCTCGAACAATATAAAATGGAATTAACAGAACTTCATATTAAAGAAGGATATATATACGATAATTTTTTTAACAAAAATTAAAAAAAGGGCTGACAAAATCAGAAATATACGCTATACCATGATTGATAGTTAATTATTGAATTTAAAAAAAGTATATATACTTCTATTGTAAAGGAGGGATGTATCTAGTGAAGTTTGAGGAGAAAAGAAATACTATAACAATTCTCCTAAATTGTATGAAGAAAAATTTGCTCAATGATTCGGAAAAAGAGATTGTTTATGATATTGTTATGGGTTTAAAGGGTAAAACTCAAAAACAAAAAGCAAGATTTTGTATGTATTATAGTTTAGGGCCAAATGCAAAAGAAAAAAATTCTATGTCTAAAATTGCAAAATTTTATGAATGTAGTGAATCTGCTGTACGAGGTTCTATTTATTCAATTAGTTTTGCACTTTATCATATTTCAGAAGATAAAATTTTATTATTGAAAAAGATTGTAGGTGATAAAATTGGAATTTGATAAAAAAAGTGAAATGGTATATGAATTGTTAGAATTATTAAAGAGAGAAAAACTCAATGAAACTCAAAAGGATAAAATGCGAAATATTGTAAAAGGACTAACTAATAGAACAGATAAGCAAAAAGAACGATTTTTAAGATTCTACAATTTGCTAGAGGGTGAAAATAAAAATTATAGGTTATGCGATTTAGCATTAATATATAATTGTAATCCAGCAGGTGTGCGATTTTCAATAAGTCGAGTAAGAAACAATTTAATTAATTCTAACGAGGAAAATATAACAATTATGAAAGATATTTTAGAAGAATATCACAAAAAAAATTAAATATACCATAACGGTAGAGGTAAGAAATTTTTTCTTACTTCTATTTTTTTTGGTGGGAAGGAATTTATATGGAATTAAATCCTAATGAAAGAAGAAAAAGATTAAAAGTTTGGATTTCGGATGAGGAAAGAGCTCTTTTGGAGGCAAAAGCAGAACATTATGGCTATAAACATTTATCAGAATATATAAGAGATTCTGCTATTTATGAAAATGTTACAATGGTAGATTTAAAGAACAAAAATGAAATATTAAAAGCATATTCAGATAATACACAGGAATTAAAAAAGATTGCAAAAGAATTTAGACACATGAATAGATATGCAACACAGCTTTCAAGCGAAGATTTAGATAATATTTCTTTAATGATTGTATCAATTTTAAAAAGGCAAAAAGAAATGTTAAAACTTATTGATAATAAATTAGATTTAGATGTTTGGAAAGAATTAAATCATAATCAAATTATAGAGGATGCAAAAAAATGCCTATAACGAAAAGAGATGCTCATTATGGTTCACCAAAAGAATTAATTAATTATATTTTGGATGAAAAGCATGATGGAGAAAAAGTAGGTATAGCATCCTCTTTAAACTGTAATTTAGAAACTGCATTAACAGAGTATCTGGATATACAAAAGAAATTTAATATGAAAGGTCGCAGAGTAGCATATCATATTATTCAAAGTTTTTCTCCTAAGGATGATATTACACCAGAACAAGCAAATGAAATTGGAAAAAAATTATGCGAAGAATTATATCCAGATTTTCAATGTGTTATATCCACTCATATAGATAAAGGACACATACACAATCATATATCTATAAATGCTATTAATCTTAATGGAAGAAAACTTGAAGATAGATTGTCTAATGAAAAAGAAGGGCTTTATGCTTTGAGTGATACAAGTGATAAAATTGCAGCTGAATATGGATGTTATATTATGCCTAGAAAAACATATTTAAAAGATGCAAAAAAAGATTTTTATTATCAATACAAAGAACAAAGTTTTAAAGAGAAAATACAAATTGATCTTGAGAGTATTATTTATAAATGCAATAGCCTTGAAGAATTTTTAGATGAACTTTCAATTATGGGATATAAAGTTAAAAGAGGAAAGCATATTGCTGTTAAAAGTATAAGTATGGAACGATTTGCAAGAATATCAACAATTGATGGAAAATATAGTGTGCAAAATTTATATAAATTTTTTAAATCTAAAAATGATATAAAACTTATGGGAATTAAAGTGGAACAAAATGAATTTAATTCTGTATTATGGCAAAAAGCTAATGAATCTAAAATTGCAATTGAAAAAAGCCAGTTATCTACTAAAGGAAAAATATATACAGAATATCAGAAAACAAAATATCAAGAAATACAAAGATTTTATCAGTTAAAAAAACAATTAGAATATCTTGATAAATACAATATTAATTCATTTGAGGATATAGAAAGTCAAATTAAATTAAAGAGAAGTCAGATAAAATCAATAAATATAGATTTGAAAAAGCATAAAAAAGAGTATGATGAAATTGTTTCCAAAACTGAAAAAGCACAAGATTATATCCAATTATATAAAGTTTATGAATATGCAATGTCATATAAAGAAGTAGATGCAGATTATAAGTTTCCACCAGAAATTCAAATATTTTTGAATTTACAAAAAGAATTAAATATTCATTCTGTAGATGAGGCAAAAAATTTAATAAAAGCATCTCGATCTGAAAGAATTGAAATAAATGAAAAGAAAAAACAAATATTAGAATTGCAAAGAGAATTAAACCATTTAGACACAATTAAGGAAGAAAAACTAACTAATAGTAATTTATTTATACACAATATTAAATTTGGTGGCAACCGTATTGATTATAATTTATCAGATGATGATAAGTTTTGTATAAATCTACCATACACAAAAGAAAAAATATATATTTCAAAAAAATTTGTAGCTTATAATGAAAAATATCAATACTACACATTATTTCTTGTAGATGACAAGGAATATGAAATATATAGTGAAGAAAATCAAAAAATTGGAAATATAACTGGTACTGAATTAGAAAAATATGTACTAGATAAGAAAAAAGAAATTGACAAGATGTATAGTCAGTTTTAAATATACTTATTTGACCTCAGAATAGTCTGTGGTCTTTTTTTTATACAAAGGAGGGATAATTTTATATATGCTAAAAATATTTAGTTTATTTTCAGGAATAGGAGCTTTTGAAAAAGCATTAGAGAGATTAAAAATACCTTTTGAATTAGTCGGTTTCTCTGAAATAGACAAATTTGCTGTAAAATCATATTGTGCAATACACAATGTTCCAGAAAGTTTGAATTATGGAGATGTAACAAAAATAGATGCAAATACATTGCCAGATTATGATTTACAAGTTTGGGGCTTCCCATGTCAAGATGTTAGTATTGCTCGGAAGGATGCAGGGAATTAAAGAAGGTGAAACACGAAGTGGTTTATACTATGAAGGACTTAGAATATTAGCCACCAAAAAACCAATGTATAGTGTAATTGAAAATGTAAAGAATCTTACAAGTAAAAGGTTTAAAAATCAATTTGAATCTATTTTAAAGGATTTAGAAGATTTGGGTTATACAAATTATTGGAAGATTTTAAATGCAAAAGATTATGGTATTCCTCAAAATAGAGAAAGACTTTTTATTATATCTATTCGACAAGATATAGCCAAAAGTAATTTCTGTTTTCCACAAAAAGTTCCTTTATTGTGGAAACTCAAAGATTTATTAGAGGATAAAGTAGATGAAAAATATTATCTTTCAGAAAAAGGAATTCGGAAGATTAATAAGAAGGAACAATAAACTTATTAAAGATATGAAAAATCCAAATGTTAGTAGCTGTATTGTTGCAGGATATTACAAAATGGATGGCAGAAATAATCAATATATTGCAGTTAATAAAGTAAAAAAGATAATTGGTATATATGATGATGAAAATAATAAGCATCAAGCAGGAAGTGTGTATGATCCGAATGGATTATCACCTACTCTTACTACTATGTCAAATGGAGGAAATAAGCAACCTTATATTTTAGTAAATGAGGGAACAAAAAAAGGATATGTCAAAGCTACAGAAGGAGATTCGATAAATGTTGCTTATCCGAATAATCTAACCAAAAGAGGCAGAGTAGGAAAAGAAGTATCTAATACTATTCTAACCTCACCTAATATTGCAGTATTAGAAAATGCTAATAAGGTAATTGATATAAATAAATACAGAAAAATGTATAATCCTTATAATGACAGAGAAATTACAGATATAGCACCTACTCAAACAGCAACTTGTGGATGTACTACTTCTAGTTCTACAGTTTTAATTTCGGAGGATGGAGAAAATTATTTAAGAATTAGAAAGCTAACTCCTCTTGAATGTTGGCGACTTATGGGATTTGATGATGAGGACTTTTATAAAGCTAAAGCTGTAGGAATTTCAGACACACAACTTTACAAGATGGCAGGAAATAGTATTGTTGTAAATGTTTTAGAATTTATTTTTAGTGAATTATTTGCAGAAGAACTATTAGAAAAATGTGCTTAAAATAATAAAATAGAATATTGATAGATATTCACTAAACATCTATCAGTATTCTATTTATGAGTTTTTCTTATTATTAATATTGATTTATAATATTTCAATAAAACTATAATATGTGGAATTCTAAGCAACTCACCTATTTCTTTAAATGAAAAATTTGAAAAAATTTTCATAGAAACAATTTCTTTTGATTTATCATCAATATTATTTATTAAATTATTAAAAGCATCTTTATTAATTAGATTTATAATTTCACTCTGTGAATCCATTATATTATAAATTGAATCAATATTAAAAAAATTGTTTTGTTTTCTTAAATATTCTATAGTAATATTTTTGGTTGTAGTATATAACCAATTTAGTTCATGATGTTCTGGTATTTTTTCACTTTGTAATTGCATAACTTTCATAAAGACTATTTGAGAAATTTTCTCTGCATTAGATTTGCTTTTGACAATACTAAAAGCAATATTTATAATTACTTTATTATAGTTTTTATATAAATTATTTATTGCAATATCTCTTTGCCCAAGTTTCATTATTTTAAATATATGATGGATTTCTTTTCTGTTCATAGCATCCTCTTTTATCTCTCTTTTTGAGCTTTTACAAGTATATCAAGAATATCCCTATAATTATTTGTTAATTCTGGAATATTGTTTTTACTTTCACTCATTATATTTTCTTCTATTTGATTTTCTATTTTCCTACATTCTTCGGATGTATATATTCTATCTTCAATATCTATACCAAAACTTTTTATTTTTAATTGTTCATTTTTTGTAAATACTTTTGTTGGATTCAATGTAAACACTCCTTTTTGTAACTTTTAGAAATATTTTAGCATATTTGTATTTTTTTGACAACTAACATAAAATGATTTTAGAAAAAAATACAACAACTTTGAGAGAATCAAAATTGTTGTATTTTTAAAGATTATTTATTTAGTATTGCATCAATAGGTTTCATTTTAGTTATTCTTCTGACAGGGAATACATTAGCTAAAACAACAATTATCATCATAATTCCTGTAATTTTTAGTATCTGATCTGTTCCAAATCTTAATATTTCGATATTCATAAACAATGATTTCATAGCAAATGTATTTACTGCACTAATAATCTTTGGTATTATTACAAAAGATATTCCTAATGCAATTAGCATAAGTATTATACTTTCATATAAGAACATTTTTATAATATCTATACTTCTACATCCTAAAGCTCTTAGAGTTCCTATTTCCTTCTTTCTAAATTTGATACTTGAATTTATAAAACTCATAAGTATTAATGATGCAAATAACAAGAAGAATATTACTCCATATTTAGAAACAAATGTTAGTAAATAAGACATACTTGTTGCATCTAAAACTTTATCTGAGTATATACAACTTGATAAGACATCAGAGTTATCAACTGGATATAGTGATAATATCTTTCTCATTTCACTTAATGTTTCTACTTTTCTTGTTAAAGATTTACAATGTACTTTTCCAATTATTAAAGGTTCTACTACATTTTTGGAATAGTAGATTGTTGAATTTGCATTTTCACTTTCTAACATTTCATCAAAATAGATACCAATTATTTTGTATTCTACATATTCTTGTGCATTTTCTACTAATTTACCATTATTAATATTTATCTTTATATTTTTTCCTACTATAGGATTATCCTTTAGGTATTTTATTAAAAATTCCTCTTTACTATCATATTTATTCTTATTGTTTTCATAAGTATCAATGTAATTGTAATTTGTAATTAAATTTAAAGTTCCTTCATCAATAACTATTTCATTATTATTTAGAGACGAGATTTTTTTGCTTTGTTCATTATTGCAAATCGTAATTTCTTTATTTATATAAGCAATCCCTTGACTTATAAATTTATTTCCATCATATTCAAGTTTCGTTTTAACAGATGAATATGTACTTACTTCATTTTTCATTTTGTTAATAAATGTAGAATTTACATATAAAGTATTTTGATTATTTGAAATTTCCTCAAATAGTTTTTGATAAAGGTCTTCTGTTTCAGAATCGCTTGACATCCAATAATCCATACTTTTTGTTGTTTTCATTTTAGAAAATTCATTTAGTTTATTACTACTATCTATAATACCAACTATCTTCATATAGGCTATATTTGATATATTGACAAATTTTCCACTATTAATTAATTCATTATAATTTTTAGGCTGATATTTTTTACTTTCTACTTTTTCATCATTTGTATCCTTTGCTAAACATCCTCTATAAATTATGCAATCAGCTATATAGCTTGGAATCATAATTTCATCATCTTTTTCTGGAACTTTTCCAATTACATTATCGACTTTTAAATTATCTGTTTCCATAAAAGACAAATCATTTAAAGCATAATTACCTATATAAAAATATATTGGCATGTTATCTTCATTTTGCAAAGATTCAGGATATACCATTTGAGCATCACCAGATGGAGAATCAATTTTATAAACATTATTCCATATTAATCCAGTTTTATTATTTACTTCCTTTGCAAAGTTTTCGTCAATATCAATTGGTGAGTATTTGTCCATAATTTCTTCGTAATTTTGCATATTTCCAAATTGTTCTTTCATTAATTCTATATAATTAATTTTACTTTTATATTTAGATATATTAACATTGGTAGCACCATTTTCTTCAAAGAGTTCTAATGTTTTGGTATTCAAGTCTGATGAATAAGCTGAAAGCATTACTCCAAAGCAAATTAAACTAAATACAATTAATAATGTTGAAAATATTAATTTAATTTTCTTATGTCCTAAACTACTAACCCCCATTTTAAAACTATAGAAAAATGGCAATCTAGCTTTTAATAAATTATATTTTTGTGTATTTATATTATCATTATTTCCACTGTCTGAAATAATGATACCATCTTGAATTTTAATTATTCTATCTGCATATTTTTGTGCAGATTCATCATCATGTGAAACGACAATTACTAATTTATCCTTACTTAAATTCTTTAAAATATTCCAAATTTGTTCACTTGTTCCAGTATCTAAATTTCCAGTTGGTTCATCTGCTAATATTATTTCTGGATTTTTAATTAAAGCTCTAGCAATCGCTACCCTTTGCTTTTGACCACCAGATAATTCATTTGTTTTTCTTTTAGAAATATCCTCTAAATCAACTTGTTTCAATGCGTTTTGTATTGCTTGTTCTGTTACTTCCTTATGTTGTAGTTCTAAAGGGAGTTTTATATTTTGTTCTATTGAATAGTTTTCAAGTAAATTATATTCTTGAAATATAAATCCCATATATGTATTTCTAAAAGCATCAAAGTCTTTTTCTTTAAATTCCTTTGTTGATTTTCCATTGATAATGACTTCACCATCATCATATTTATCTAACCCACCAATAACATTTAATAAAGTGGATTTTCCACTACCACTTTTTCCAAGAATAAATACTAATCCTTTTTCTGGAAACTTAATTGAAATATCTTTTAAAGCTGTAGTATTGGTAGCCTTCTTACTTTTATAAGTTTTACTTACATTTTTTAATTCTATCATAAATTTTCCTCCTCATTGTATAGTATAACATATAAGCAAAAAAAATACAACAATTCAGACCATATATTTTGTCTGAATTTGTTGTTTTTTGTTCTAAAATTATTTATGTCTATTTTCGTAGTTTAAAAGTTTTGGGTGCAAATTTATAAATTAAGATTAAACTTATAAAAATATATATTATTGCAAAAAGAGTAATTAAACTTCCAAATAAAAGTGTTGGCAATTTCAAGTCCATTAATGAGTAAAATGCGATATATGTAGCAACTACAACAATTCTATACATAGCACTTTTCATTTCCGATTCAACATTATATGGCTGTATTAAATAATATATTACCAGATAATGTGTGGAAAAAAATATACTCATTGCAATTGTAGAAACAAATAATATTATATAATTCGCAAAATTATCTGTTCCACCAGTTGCAAATAATAAAATCGGCAATGCTAATCCAATTGTAATTGCAGGTATAATATTAATTCTAATTAAAGTTTTTAATCTCTCTTTAAATAATCCTAATATAGCCTGTGGTGTTCTATAAAATTTGTAGGTAAGCATACTATGATCACAATTCATAAACATTGCTTGTGTTATAATAGTTCCATTATTTAGAAGAAACATTATATATACCATAAATGGAAATGAAACCAATAAAGCATTGTTTATAGTTCCTTTAAAATCTGCAAATATTGGAATTTGTGTTATAAATAGAGCCGTTATGGCAATAATTAATATAATTACAGTTTGAAGTTTTGCTGTTTTCTCCAATATAGATTTATGTCTGTTTGCAAATAATTCATTAAAGAAAGCATAACCTTTTTTATTGCTTGAAAAGGCAATATCATCTTGATTTATTTGATTTAATGATGCTTCTTTAGTATTAGTCTTAAAATCTTCAAAATTAATTTTTAATTCGTTTTCTTCTGCAAATAATTTTTTATACATCATTCTATAATTATTAAATTTGCAGATATTGAAGAAACTATATATTCCTAAAATTAAAGATATAGTATATATAATCCATAAAATATTTGATGTCATTTCAAATCCAACTATAGGTAAGGCATAGGCACAAATAAATGCAATTACTATTATTAAATTTTTTATAAATTTTGCACCTTTCTCAAAAGATGCTTTTTTAGTTCTTTGAAAGTAATTTATTCTTATATTGGCAAAGAAAACTTTTATATTAATCATTATAAGTGGCAGTATTAATAATAATCTAGTTGAAATATTTTCGTTAGTGTCTGTACCAAATAATAAAATAAATGGGATAAATGCCAAAGCTGTTTTAATTAAATAGTATATATAATTTGAAATAACATATTTTTTCGCATTTATTCGCATTGTAAATATTGCATAATATTTGTCCTTGCTTGTCAAGAACATTTCATTGTTTAATAGTCCACCTATTACACTTAAAAAAATAAATGTGATTGAGAAACCCATTACTTGTGGGTCTTCTGTTTCTCCAAACATAAATACTTGTATAGCTGATGGTAGTCCCATAAGGAATACTAAGAAATATAAGAATTTTTTTGTGAGAAATTCCCATGAGATTTCTATTAACATTGCGATTATAGTTCCAATTACTTTTAAAGGTTTGCTAGAATAACAATCACTTGATATTTCTTTTCCAATGAGAGGGATTTGTTTAAATGAATATATAATATTATTTATTACATAGATAATCCTTAATTTTAAAGATAGAATAAAAACTTTTAGCATATCTATTCCTCCTTTAAAATTTCAATTATTTTGTTTTTAAGATCTTCATTATCTAAATTAGCTTTTTCGACTTTTTCTAAAACACCTTTATTGAGCAAAACAATTTCATCACATAAGCTAAGAGCTAACTCCATTATATGAGTTGAAAATATTATTATATGTTCAGTTTTTATTTGCTTTAACATTTGTTTCATTTCTTCTGCCATTACAACATCAAGTGAAGTAAGGGGCTCATCTAATAATAAAATATTAGAATTTGCAATAATATTAATTAACATTTGCATTTTATTTTTCATTCCATGAGAGTAATCTTTTAACAATTTATTTCTGTCTATCTCATCAATTTTTAGAAAATCAAAATATTCATCTATTGTTTTTAAATTAGGTATTCTGTCTTTATTAATATCTATAAAAAATTTTAAAAATTCTCTAGCTGTTAAAAATTCTGGAACATTTGGAGTAGAAACAACATATCCAATATCTTCTTCATTCAAATTTCTTGTATTACCATTTTCTTCAATAAAAAAATTACCACCATCAACATCTAGTTCTTCACTTATACAGTTGAAAAAAGTTGTTTTTCCAGATCCGTTTCTTCCAAGTAATCCATATATTTTACCTTTTTCAAATTCAAAATTAATATCTTTTAATACTTCTTTTTTTTCAAAACTTTTCTTTAATTCTTTAATTACTAATTTCATATTCTACATCCCTCAATTATCTAATATTTTTTAGTTAATTTTAATAAAATGATTTGACTAAAAGTATTATATCATAAATGTAAAAAAAATACAACAATTCAGACCATATATTTTGTCAAAAATTGTTGATTTTTAAGTGCTTTCAAAAAACTCTTTAATTGCTCCATTTACTAACCTTGTAAAGGATATTCCTGTTTTTTGATGGTATTCATTTATT